>JAYRLF010000405.1:0-3573 GCA_041905385.1 Allosphingosinicella sp. | reverse complement strand
GACACCTCGACCCTCGCCGATCCGAGCCTTGTCACCGACCTGATCGACGGCAGGCGCAACCGGTGAAGATCGTGGTCTGCGATATCGGCGGCACACATGCCCGTTTCGCGATCGCGGAGAGCGAGCATGGCGGCCGGCCGAAGATCGGCCCGATGAAGCGCTACCGCACTCGCGAGCATCAAGGCCTGCAATCCGCCTGGGCGCAATTCGAGGCGGATCACGGCGAGTCATTGCCGCGCAATGCGGCGCTCGCCGTCGCGGCGCCGATCGAGGGCGAGACGCTGCGGTTCATGAACAGTGAGTGGCGGATCCCGCGTTTCACCATCGCCGACGAGCTCGGCCTCGATCGGCTGACCCTGCTCAACGATTTCGGCGCGGTCGCGCATGGCGTGTCGATCCTGGACGAGAGCGAGTTCGAGCCGATCTGCGGGCCGACCGCCCTTCATCCCGGCGGCGTCGTCAGCGTGATCGGGCCCGGTACAGGTCTCGGCGTCGCGATCCTGTCGCGGCGCGGCGGCGAGGTGACGGTGATCGAGACTGAAGGGGCCCATATCGCCTTCGCGCCGCTCGATCCGGAAGAAGAGGAGCTCAGCGACGCGCTGACCGCCCGCTACGGCCGCGCCTCGGTCGAACGCGTCGTCTCCGGCCCCGGCCTGATCGACATCTATCGCCATCTCGGCGGCGGCGACTGGGACCCGTTCAAGGCCGGCGAATTGTGGAGCTCCGCGATCGACGGCAGCGATGCGATGGCCGTGCACGCGCTCGACATCCTCGTGCGCTGCTTCGGCGCCGCGGCGGGCGACATCTCGCTCGCCCATGGCGCGATGGGGATCGTCATCACCGGCAGCCTCGCCAGCCGCATCGTCCATCTGCTGCGCACGCCGATGTTCGCAGCGCGCTTGAGCGCCAAGGGCCGTTATCGCGAGCGCATGCAGCGCGTGCCGGTGGTGCTGGCGACGGTGGACGAGCTCGGGCTGCTCGGCGCCGCGGTCGCGTTCGAACGCGAACATGGAACGTTGGCCGGCGCCTGACAGCCCATAACCGCGCTTGGGGTCGACATGCCCCGAGGGGGCGGCTAAGCGCACGCCCCTTCGGCCCCGACCGCAGCGAGCGTCCATTCGTCACCCCCAACGATGGCACTGGAAACAATGGCAGAAAACGGCCTCGAAGCCGTGTTCCTCGAGAATCGTGCGTCGTTGCTGCGCTTCCTGCGCGCGCGCGGCGCCGGCGATTCGGCCGAAGATCTGCTGCAGGAATTGTGGATACGCGCGTCGGCGACCGCTTCCGGGCCGATCCGCGATCCACTCGCCTATCTCTATCGCGCCGCCAACAATCTGATGCTCGACCGCCGCCGGACCGAGCAGCGCACGGCTCGGCGCGACGAGGATTGGACCGAGTCGATGACGAGCGGTACCGAGCAGCCCAGCCACGAGCGCGTCCTCATCGCCCGCGAGCAGCTCAAGGAGGCGGAGGCCTGTCTCGCCGGGCTCGGCGAGCGCACCGACGAGATCTTCCGCAAGTTCCGGCTCGGCGGCATGACCCAGGTCGAGATCGCGCGCGAGCTCGGCATCAGCCTCAGCGCCGTCGAGAAGCACCTACAGAAGGCCTATCGCTCCCTGATCGCGCTCAGGAGTCGGTTCGATGCGGGATAGGCGCATTGCCGGCGTCATGTCATTGGAGTGGCGCCGATGACGAACATGAATGATGGGCTCAAGCAGCAGGCGATCGCCTGGGTGATCCGCCTGCGCGACGGCGGCAGCGCCGACGATTGGGCGGCGTTCGCCGACTGGCTCGAGGCCGATCCGGCGCACAATCTGGCCTATGAGCAGGCGGCGCTGGTCGACGCGGAGATGGAGGCCCTGCCCCGCACGCCAGCGCGTCCGATCCTACCCGCCCCCTCGGTCGAGACGCCCGAACGGCGCGGCTGGAGCTCGCGGCGTGCGCTGCTCGGCTGGGGCGTCGCCGCCGCTCTGGTCGGCCTGATCGGCATCGGCTCGACCTTGCGCAGCGGCAACGACGTCTATGCCGTCGCGACCGGCGCCGGCGAGCGGCGCAGCATCGATCTCGCCGACGGCAGCCGTATCGACCTCAATGGCGAGACCCGGCTGACGCTCGACCGTGACAATCCGCGCTTCGCCCGGCTCGACCAGGGCGAAGCCTTGTTCACCGTCGTCCACGACGAGTCGCGGCCGTTCCAGGTCGAGACCGGCGACGCCCGGCTGGTCGACCTCGGCACGATCTTCAACGTCGAGCGGAGCGCCGATGGCGCGGTCGAAGTCCAGGTCGCCGAAGGCGCGGTGCGCTACAGCGACGACGAGGAGCGGGTCGACCTGCGCGCCGGCATGACGGTGCGCAAGGCGCGCGGTGGCCGGGCCGAGCTCGGCGCCCGCACCGCCGATGCGGTCGTCGGCTGGCGCGAAGGTCGACTGAGCTTCGCCAACGCGACCTTCGCCGAAGTTGCCGGCGATCTGTCGCGCAATCTCGGCCTTCAGGTGACCGCGGATAACGCTGTTGCTCAGCGCCGCTTCAGCGGCGTGATCGTCATCGACCGGGACGCGCAGCGCGTCATGCAGCGCGTTTCGGCCTTGCTCGATGTGCAGGCGCACCAACAGGGGGATGGTTGGACGCTGAGAACCGGGGGACGTGAAACGCCTTAGCCTCACAATCGCCGCAGCACTCCTGTTGTCGCAGGCCTCGGTTGCCGACGCCCGAGAGCGCCACCGGCTGACCCTGCCGGGCGGCACCCTGGGCGACGCCGTCGTCGCGCTCGGCCGCCAGGCCGGAATCAGCATCGGTATCGCTGATCCACTGCTCGCGCTGCAGCGGGTCCAGCCGGTCAACGGCACCTTCACGGCCGAGCAGGCGCTGCAGCGCCTGTTGCGCGGCACCGGCGCCCGATCGATTGCGATCGACCGTTCCACCTTCCGGATCGTCCGCAATCCCCCGCCCCGGCCCATCCTTGCCCGGCGCCAGGCGCCGCGGCCCCAGCCTGCGCCCCTGCCGCCGGAGGAGCCGCAGCCGGACATCATCATCACCGGCACCAAACGGCCGGTCCTGCTCGCCGCCTATCCGGGCGCGGCGAGCCTGATCGACGGCGGCGAGCTCGGCAGCGAGGCCGGCCTGCGCGGCAGCGAGGCGCTGACCGCGCGACTGCCCTTCGTCACCTCGACTCACCTCGGCGCCGGCCGCAACAAGCTCTTCCTGCGCGGCATCGCCGATTCCAGCTTCAACGGCCCGACCCAGGCGACGGTCGGCCAATATTTCGGCGAGACCAGGCTGAACTACAATGCGCCTGATCCGGACCTGCGCCTCTACGATATCGAGCGGGTCGAGATCCTGGCGGGTCCGCAGGGCACGCTCTACGGCGCCGGCTCCCTGGGCGGCATCATCCGCGTGATCCCGAACGCCCCGCGGCTCGACCTGTTCGAAGCGGGCGCGTCGGTCGGAGGTGCGCTGACCCGGAGCGGCGGGCCGAGCTTCGACGGCGCCGCGATGCTGAACCTGCCGATGGTCGAGGACCGGCTCGGCCTGCGCCTGGTCGGCTATGGCGCGAGCGAGGGCGGCTATATCGAC
>JAYRLF010000404.1:0-3575 GCA_041905385.1 Allosphingosinicella sp. | reverse complement strand
CTGCATGCGGCAGCGGACCAGATAATCCTGATATTGCTCGGCCGGGGCGCGGCCGGTGACCGCCTCGGCCGCCATCGCAGCGAGGATCTGGGCGCCGAGCCGGGCATCCTCCTCGGGCGCGAGCTCGGGCGGCGGCGCCGGCCGGTCGAGCGCCTGCTCGAGCTCGCGCAGGGCGTCGCGGGGCGGCAGCGGCTGGGCCAGCGGCGCGGGCACAGGGGCCGGCGCGTCCTCGGTGAGCAGCAAAGCGCGGACGTCCTCGCCGGCGCTGGGCAGCGGCACCAGCGAGGGGCCGCCGCCCCTGCCCTGGGTCCGGACCGGCCCGATCCGGATGTTGATCGCGCGCTTCGACAGCGCCGGGCCGAGCGCGAGGAACTGGCCGCGGTCGAGATCGCGGATCACCTCGGCCTGGCGCCGCTCCATGCCGAGCAGGTCGGCGGCGCGGGCCATGTCGATGTCGAGGAAGGTGCGGCCCATCAGGAAGTTGGACGCCTCGGCGGCGACATTCTTGGCGAGCTTGGCGAGGCGCTGGGTAGCGACGATGCCGGCGAGGCCGCGCTTGCGGCCGCGGCACATGAGGTTGGTCATCGCGCCCAGGGAGGCGCGGCGGGCGTCCTCCGAATAGTCGCCGCCGGCGGCGGGCGCGAACAATTGCGCCTCGTCGACCACAACCAGCGCCGGATACCAATGCTCGCGCGGCGCCTCGAACAGGGCGCCGAGGAAGGCGCCGGCGCAGCGCAGCTGGCCTTCCACCTCGAGCCCCTCGAGATTGAGCACGACCGAGGCGCGGTGCTCGCGGATCCGGCCTGCGATCCGGCCCGCCTCCTCGAGGCTGTGCTCGGCGGCGTCGATGACGATATGGCCGAACGCCTCGGCGAGCGTGACGAAATCGCCCTCCGGGTCGATCACGACCTGCTGGACGATGCCGGCGCTCTCCTCGAGCAGGCGGCGCAACAGATGCGATTTGCCGGAGCCGGAATTGCCCTGGACGAGCAGGCGGGAGGCGAGCAGCTCCTCGAGATCGATGGCGGCGGCGGCGCCGTCGGTGCCGGTTCCAAGGGAGATTCTTGTCGTCATTCCGGCGTTGTGGCGGGCTCGGCGAGGCCCCGCAAGGGCTTGTCCGGCAAGGACTATCGGTGGCGGACGATCAGGCGTCGGCGAGGCCGACGATCGCCACCGACGAGACGTTCTGGATCGGCGAGCCGCCGAGATTGTGGCTCAGCGCCAGCCGGGGCGGCGTCGCGCGCTGTCGCTCGCCGGCGCGGCCGAGCAGCTGCAGATAATTTTCGTAGATCATCCGAAGGCCTGAGGCCCCGATCGGGTGGCCGAAGCATTTGAGGCCGCCGTCGATCTGGCAGGGAATGCCTCCGTCGGCGTCGTAGAAACCGTCCAGCACGTCCTTCCAGCCTTCGCCTTCGCGGGAGATGAACAGATCCTCCATCGTCACCAGCTCGGTGATCGAGAAACAGTCGTGAACCTCGATCAGATCGATCTGGTCGCGCGGGCTGGTGATCCCCGCCTCCTCATAGGCTTTGGCGGCGGCGATGCGGGTGGTGTGGAAATAGCTGCCGTCCCAGCCGCCCGCCTGCTGGAGCTCCCAGCCGTTGGAGGTCGAGACCTGGAGCGCCTTCACCGTTACCAGGTCGGTCTTGCCGAGCCGGCGCGCCACCTCCGGCGTGGTGACGATCGCACAGGCGGCGCCGTCGGACACGCCGCAGCAATCGTAGAGGCCGAGCGGGTCGGCGATCATCGGCGCGTTGAGGACGGTGTCCAGGTCGATCGCCTTGCGCAGATGGGCCTTGGGATTCCTGGCGCCATTGGCGTGGCTCTTGACCGAGACATGGGCCATCGCCCGCTTGAGATCGTCGCGCGAGACGGCGTGCTTGGTGCGATAGGCGGCGGCGAGCTGGGCGAAATTGCCCGGGGCGGAGCCGGTTACGCCGACCATGTCGAAGGTCGTGCCCTTGGTCCGCACCGGCAGCCCGCCATAGCCGGTGTCCTTGAGCTTCTCGACGCCCAGCGCGAGCGCGATGTCGGCGGCGCCGGAGGCCACGGCGTAGACGGCGCCGCGGAAACTTTCGGTGCCGCTGGCGCAATAATTCTCGACCTTGGTCACGCCGATATTGGGAAGGCGCAGCGCCGTCGCCAGCGGAATGCCGGATGGGCCGATATTGACGGCATCGAAGGCGACGCCGAGCCAGGCCGCATCGATTTCGCTGGTCTCGATGCCGGCGTCGGCGATGGCTTCGTCATAGGCCTCGACCATCAGCGTCTCGGCATCGTCGCCCCACCGTTCGCCGAAACGGGCGCAGCCCATGCCGAGGATCGCCACCTTGTCCCTGATGCCGCGCGCCATCACTCCGCTCCTTCGTCGGCGGGAACCGCCTTCCAGAAATATTTGGTGAAGCCGCGCTGATCGTCGACGCCCTTGACCCGGAAGACCATGCGGACGGGGCGGCCGACCTCGACATCGTCCGGCCCGACCTCGGCGAACTCGGCGACCAGGCGGCCGCCGTCCTCGAAGTCGATCGTGCCGTAATAGGTCGGCGGATCGGGCGAATAGGTCAGGCTGTCGGCGGTATAGGAGACGATCCGTGCCCGGCGGTCGGCCAGCGGATAATCCTCCTGCGTGCCGACCGTGCGGTCGTTCGGGTTCACGCCGATCTCTGAGCGCGGGAACTGGACCGTGCCGGTCTTGGTGCAGCGCCCGCCGACGAGGCCGAGCACGGCCTTGCGGTGGCGGTAGAGCGTGGTGCCGGGCTGTTTCTGGTCGAGCTCGGCGCGCATGCCCTTTTCCAGCGCGAGATGGCCGCGATGGAAGAGGAAGCGCAGGTAATTTTCGTCCGCGCGGCGCCGCGCGAGATGGCCGGAGACACCTCGGGATCGAGGCGTGTCGGCGAGCGCGCCCGTGGTTCGCAGCAGCATGACGTCGACGCCCTGGCCAAAGCCGGTGACGAGGATGGTCTGGTCCGGCGCCGCCCGCTCGAGTGTCGCCGCGAGCAGCAGCAGGGGATGGGCGGTGCCGGTGTCGCCGAGGCTGGTGCCGAGCGGGTCGGCCAGGGCCTCCGCGCCGATTCCCGTCTTTTTCACAATGCCGGCGGCGACGCCGCGCGCCGTGATCGGAATGACGGCATGATCGATCGCGGCGCCGTCGAGGCCGGCCCGGTCAAGCGCCTGCGCGATGGCGGCGGTCAGGAGCTTGCCATAGCCCTCATCGCGGACCCAGCGGCTTTCCCAGCCATAGTCGGTATCGGCGCCGGCGGCGCGGAAATGATCGACGAAGTCAACGCTGACGCTCTGGGCAAGGATCAATTCGGCGATCGGAGTCCCCGCTCCGACCAGGATCGCGGCGGCGCCGTCGCCTTGCATGAGTTCGCCTTCCGATGCGGGCATGCCCCTGCGCAGATCGGACGCGACGACCAGCCGGCGCTTGTCCCCTTCCAGCGCCTGGATGAGGGCGGTGGTGCCGGCGCGCAGGCTGCCGCCGGCGTCGCTCGCGGCGACGCCATCGGGTAGGACGAGCGCCTCCTTGACCAGGCCGGCGTTGAGCCGGTCCGCAAATGGGTGGGTGGTGGAGG
>JAYRLF010000403.1:0-3591 GCA_041905385.1 Allosphingosinicella sp. | reverse complement strand
AATAGGTCACGAACACGGTGTGGTCGTAGACCCGGTATTTCCGCCGCCACAGGAACATCAGCCAGACGAACGGCACTGAGATCGGAATCAGCGCCCAGGAGAATTTGTAGGCGTTGCTCTGCAGCTTGTAGACCAGCAGCGACGGATTCTCGGTCGCTTTCTCGAGGGCCTTGTTGAGGCCGGACGAGCCGGTGTTGAACTGCATGTCGCGAATGTCCATCGGCCGGTCGCCGACCATGGTTTGCTTCGGCTGGGTCGTCGCGGCGATCCGTCCAGCGCTCTCGATCACCTCCCGCTCCCGGCGCAGGTCGGCGAGCCGTGCGTCGATCGCGGCCGTCGACTGGCCGCGCTCGATCCGCTCCTGGCGCTGGCGGGTGAACCGCGCCTCGCGCTCGGCCAGACGTCGCTGCTCGCGTGCAACCTCGGCCTGCGCCTGTTCTCCGACGGCGGCTGCGGTCGTGGCCGGATCGCTGGCAACCGGGCCACCGACCAGCCCGAACACGGCGAACATCATGAAGACGGAGAACAGGAACAGCGCCATCGGCGAGACGAAGCTGGCGCGCTCACCCTCGATATAGCGCCGGGTGAGGTCGCCCGGCTTCAGCGCCAGCATCGGCAGAGTCCGCCAGATCTTGCCTTCGAAATGGAACACGCCGTGCAGCAGATCGTGGAAGAAGGCGCTCAGCGTGCGATGGATATGGGCGTGCTGACCGCAGGCGTGGCAATAAGCGCCGACAAGCTTCGTGCCGCAATTCAGGCAATTGGTTTCGTGGGTGTGGCCGTCGTCGGCCGCTTCGCCGGCGCCCGGCTCGATCGCGCGCGCGATCATGCCGCCGGTGACTGCTTCCCCCAAGCCCTCGATGCCCGTCACAATCCTGCCCCTTTGCGGCCTGAATAGACCGAAGCCACCGCCATCGTCGAGGCCGTTCGCGTCGCGGCGGGCACATGCTATCGCGCAGGGATGATCCGTACCGGCCTTCTCGGCGGCTCCTTCAACCCGGCGCATCGCGGCCACCTCCACATCAGCCGCGAGGCGATGCGGCGGCTCGGCCTCGACGAGATCTGGTGGCTGGTCTCGCCGGGCAATCCGCTCAAGCCGAAGGCCGGCATGGCGCCGTTTGCCGCGCGCTTCGCCTCGGCGCTGGCGGCGGCGCGCGGACACCGGATCCGGCCGACCGCGATCGAGGGCGAGCTCGGGACCGTCTATACGGTCGACACGCTCGCGGCGCTGACCCGGCTTTATCCCAGGAGGCGCTTCGTCTGGCTGATGGGCGCCGACAATCTCGCCCAGTTCCACCATTGGCGCGACTGGCGGAACATCGCCCGAACAGTTCCGATTGCCGTGGTCGCCCGCCCGGGTTATGATGCCCAGGCCCTGGCGGCGCCCGCCATGGGCTGGCTGCGGCGCTTCGTCCGACCCGCAGATCAGGCTCGGCACTGGACGATGTGGAGTTTGCCGTCGCTCGTGCTGCTGCGTGTGCCGCCCGACCCGACCTCAGCAACCGCCCTTCGCGCCGCCGATCCCCAATGGCACGAAAATGTCATGGAAACGTTCCATGCAGAAGCCCTGCGCGACGGCGTGACGCGCAGGCCATTGCAGCAAAGGAGCCAGTTTGCCCGCACCTGAAACCGCTCCGCATGGCGGAGCCGACGAACGAGCCGAGACGCTTCATGAGCTCGTGCTTCGTTCCCTCGACGACGACAAGGCCGTCGACGTCGTTTCCATACCTCTCGGGGGGAAATCCAACATCGCCGACTATATGGTGATCGCGAGCGGCCGATCGAGCCGCCAGGTCGCGGCGATGGCCCAGAAATTGAGCGAGCGGATCAAGCGCGATCTCGGACGCAATGTCCGGCTCGAAGGCCTGCCGGTCGCCGACTGGGTGCTGCTCGACGCCGACGACGTGATCGTCCACATCTTCCGGCCCGAGGTGCGCAGCTTCTACAATCTCGAGCGGATGTGGGCCTTCGAGGAGAGCGCGGCGTCGGCCGTGGCGGCGCGCTGATCCTTCACATCGTCGCGCGCGGCAAGATCGGCCGCGGCCCGGAGGCCGAGCTGGTCGAGCGCTATCTGAAGCGTATGGCCTGGCCGGTGAAATCGACCGAGCTCGGCGACAGGGCGCCGACGCCGGCAGCGTCGCCCAACAGCGTCACGATCATGCTGGACGAGAAAGGCGAGCAATTGAGCTCGGCCGAGCTGGCCGGCCGGCTCGAGCGCTGGCGCGACCAGGGCAAGCGCGAGGCGCGATTCCTGATCGGCGCCGCCGACGGCTTCGGTGAGGCCGAACGCGCGGGCGCCGACCTGCTGATCGCCTTCGGCCGGGCGACATGGCCGCACCTCATGGTCCGGTCGATGCTCGCCGAGCAATTGTTCCGCGCCACCTCGATCCTTGCGAACCACCCCTATCATCGCGAAGGATGAAGGCGTGACGCGGATCGTGGCCTCAATCGCATTGTTGCTCGCCGCAGGCGCCTATGCCGCGCAGGCGAGCGGCGCGAATGACGCCGAGGCGCTCGCCGCCGCGAAGAGCGAGGCGGACCAGGCCAATGCGCGCTATCGCGCGCTCCAGCGCCAGGCGCAGCAGGCGACCAGCGCCGCCGCCCGCGCCCGCGCCGAGAGCGAGGCGCTCGCGGCGCGGATCGATGCGGCCGAGGCCGAATTGACCGCGGCCGAGCGCCGGATCGCGATCGTCGAGGAGATGCAGGCGGTCCAGCACGCCCGGCTGGCCGAGCGCCAGCAGCCGCTCGTCCGGCTGACCGCGGCGCTGCAGACGATGGCGCGTCGGCCCTCCGCATTGGCGCTGGTGCAGCCCGGATCGGTCCAGGACACCGTCCATGTCCGTTCCCTGCTCGCCGCGACCTTGCCCGAGATCCGCCGGCGCACCGCGGCGCTGCGGGCCGAAGTGGCACGCGGCAACGCGCTGCGGGCGCGCGAGGAGGAGGCGCGCCGGCTGCTCGCCACCAGCCAGGAGACATTGCGCAGCCGCCGCGCCGAGCTCGCCGCCTTCGAGACCCAGGAACGGGCGCGCTCGAGCCAGTTGTCGGGCCTCGCCTTGGCGGAATCGGACCGCGCCTTGGCCTTCGGCGAGGAGGCGCGAAGCCTCAGCCAGATGATCGGCACGCGCGATTATCAGGCGCGGCTGTCGGCCAGCCTGATCCAGCTGCCGGGACCGCTGCCGCGGCCGGCCGGCGCAACCCAGCCGGCCGCGCCGACACCGCTCTTGCCCTACAGCCTTCCGGTGGCGGGGCGGCTGGTCAGAGGGGTCGGCGAGATTTCCGACGGCGGCGTCCATTCGCGCGGGCTGACCTTCGAGACCGCCGCCGGTGCGCGGGTCGTCGCTCCGGCGAACGGCCGCATCCTCCACGCCGCGCCGTTCCGCAGTTACGGCAATGTCGTGATCATCGACCATGGCCGCGGCTGGACCACCGTGATCACCGATCTCGGCCAGCTCCAGGTCGCCGTCGGCCAGACCGTCCGCCGCGGCGCCCTGCTCGGCCGCACCGGACCGGGCGCGCCGCAGGTCACGGTCGAGCTGCGCCGCGCCGGACGCCCGGTGCCGATCGCGCAGATCATCGCTGGTTAGGGCCTCG
>JAYRLF010000402.1:0-3592 GCA_041905385.1 Allosphingosinicella sp. | reverse complement strand
CATGGTTCGAGTGGATTCTTCTCTTTCGAGAGCGACGGATTGACGCCGGCGAGGACTTCGGTCGAGGAGTCGTCCATGCTCATCTGTCAGAACGTCACCGAGGCGATCGGCAACACACCGTTGATCCGCCTGCGCGCCGCTTCCGAAGCGACCGGATGCGAGATCCTCGCCAAGGCCGAATTCATGAATCCGGGCCAGTCGGTCAAGGACCGGGCCGCGTTGTTCATCATCCGGGACGCGATCGCTCGCGGCGCGCTGCGCCCCGGCGGGGTGATCGTCGACGGGACGGCCGGCAATACCGGCATCGGCCTGGCCCTGGTCGCCAATGCGCTCGGCATGCGGACCGTGATCGTGATCCCGGAGACGCAAAGCCAGGAGAAGAAGGACACGCTGCGGATGCTCGGCGCCGACCTCGTGGAGGTGCCGGCCGTGCCCTATGCCAACCCCAACAATTACGTGAAGGTCTCCGGACGCATCGCCGCCCGGCTGGCCGAGTCCGAGCCGGACGGCGCGATCTGGGCGAACCAATTCGACAATGTCGCCAATCGCGAGGCGCATGTCCAAACCACGGGCCCGGAAATCTGGGAGCAGACCGACGGCAGGATCGACGGCTTCGTCTGCGCGGTCGGCACCGGCGGAACGCTGGCCGGAGTCGCCGCGGCCTTGCGCGCGCGCAAGCCCGATGTGGCGATCGCCATCGCCGACCCGTTCGGGGCGGCGCTCCATTCCTATTACACGACCGGGGTGCTGCAGAGCAGCGGCAGCTCGATCAGCGAAGGCATCGGCCAGGGGCGGATCACCGCCAATCTCGAGGGGCTGAGCGTCGACGCCGCCTTCCAGATCCCCGACGAGGAAGGCCTCGCCATCGTCTACGCGCTGCTCGAGCAGGAAGGGCTGTGCCTCGGCCTGTCGAGCGGGATCAATGTCGCCGGCGCGATCCGGCTGGCGCGGCAGCTGGGCCCGGGCAAGACGATCGTGACGATCCTCGCCGACTATGGCACCCGCTATCATTCGCGGCTGTTCAATCCGGACTTCCTGCGCTCGAAGAATTTGCCGGTCCCGGCCTGGCTCGAGCGGAAGACGTCGACCACACCCGATTTCGTCTGACCGGCCGGAGCATAAAATGCTAAGCTCCCGACTCAGGAGCGCGGAGGCTCATCACTTCGATCAAAGGAGGAGTTCATGGCATTGCGCATCGGCGATCGTGCGCCTGATTTTCAGGCCGAGACGACCCGGGGGCGGATCAGCTTCCACGAATGGCTCGGCGACAGCTGGGGCATATTGTTTTCCCATCCCAAGGATTTCACCCCGGTCTGCACCACCGAGCTCGGCTATCTGGCCAAGCTCGAGCCGGAATTCACGCGGCGCAACTGCAAGGTGATCGGCCTGTCGGTCGATCCGATCGGCAATCATGAGCGCTGGCTCGACGATATCCGCAACGCGACCGGCGGCGACGTCACCTATCCGATCATCGGCGATCACGACCTCAACGTCGCCAAGCTCTACGACATGCTGCCGGCCGATGCCGGCGAGACGTCGGAAGGCCGGACCGCCGCCACCAACCAGACGGTTCGGACCGTCTACCTGATCGGCCCTGACAAGTTGATCAAGGCGATGCTGGTCTATCCGATGAGCACCGGCCGCAATTTCGACGAGGTGCTGCGCCTGCTCGAATCCTGCCAGCTGACCGCCGACTACAAGGTCGCGACTCCGGTCAACTGGCAGCAGGGCGACGACGTGATCATCGTCCCGTCGCTCTCGGACGACGAGGCGCGGGCGCTCTATCCGCAGGGCTGGAAGACGGTGCTCCCCTATATGCGCGTGATCGCGCAGCCGGGGCAGAAGGACGAGCCGCTGGTCGCCAGGCCGCTCTCCGAACCGACCAGCTGAGCCGGTTCCGGCCGGTGCGGGCGGCGATCCGCGCCGGCGTCCCGGCAATCGCCGGATGACAAAGGCCCCCGGCTTCGCGAAAGCGAGCCATGGTCCGCAGCCTCTATCTGATCGCCGGCCTGCTCGCCCTTGTGCTCGGCGCGATCGGACTGTTCGTGCCGCTGCTGCCGACCGTCCCGTTCGTGATCCTCGCCGCCTTCTGCTTTGCCCGTTCCAATCGCCGGCTCGAGGCCTGGCTGGTCGGCCATCCCCGCTTCGGCGTCCATATCCAGGCCTGGCGCAGCCGCGGCGCGATCAGCCGCCGCGGCAAGCGCGCCGCCTTCGCCGCCTTTGCCCTCAGCGTCGCGTTCGGCTTCCTGCTGCTGCCCTTGCCCTGGTCGCTCATTCCGCTCGCGGCGGCCCTTGTCGGCGGCAGCTGGATTGCGACCCGGCCGGAATGATCCGCGGGATTCGCACAAACACGATATGGATTCGATCCAGCCCGTGCAGCTAACGTCCCGTCTCCCGAGCGCGCCAATTCAGCTGACAGAAAGCGCGATTCGGATATGATTCAACAGGTTGAGGTGCGGACTGCGCGTCGGTCCGTAGCCAGGCGGGGGCCTGGCGAACCTCGGGGCGAGCGGAGGGACGAAAAGTGGGTGGGGCAATTGGGCGGCGCCGGCGCATGCTGGCCGTGATGGGCTTGGCGCTGGCGGGCGGCATTCCGCAGGCGCAATCGGCGCAGCTTCCGGTCCGGCCCGCGCCCCTGCCCGAAGCGAGCGCCTATCGCAGCCTCGAATCCCGCATCCAGGAGCTGGGCCGCGACTTCAACGGCGAGGTCGGCATCGCGGTGCGCGAGATCGACACCGGCTGGACGACCAGCTGGAACGGCAATCGCCACTTCCCGCAGCAGAGCGTCAGCAAATTCTGGGTCTCGATCACCGCGCTGCAGCGGGTCGATGCGGGCCAGCTCAGTCTCGACAATCCGGTGACCCTGACCCGGCGGGACCTTACCCTCTTCCACCAGCCGATCGCGGCGCAGATCGACGCGGACGGCTATACCACCACCCTGGGCGCGCTGATCTTTCGGGCGATGACCCAGAGCGACAATACCGCCAATGATGCGGTGCTGCGCCAGGCCGGCGGCCCGACCGCGGTGCGCGAGATGCTGGGCCGGATGAACATTCGCGGGATCCGCTTCGGACCGGGCGAGCGGCTGATGCAGAGCCAGATCGCCGGTCTGCAGTGGAGTCCATCCTATTCGGTCGGCCGCGCCTTCTACCAGGCCCGCGCGGCGGTTCCCGAGGAACGGCGCCGGGCCCTGTTCGAGGCCTATGTCGACGATCCGATCGATGGCGCGACCCCACTCGGCCTGGTCGACGGCCTCGCCCGGCTGCGCCGCGGCGAGCTGCTCTCCGCCGCCTCGACCGAGCGGCTGCTGTCGATCATGTCGCAGACCCGGACGGGGCCGCAGCGGCTGACCGGCGGCCTCGCGCCGGGCTGGCGGATCGCCCACAAGACCGGCACCGGCCAGGTGCTCGGCCCGGTCCAGGCCGGCTATAACGACATCGGCGTCCTGACCGCGCCCGACGGCCGCCATTATGCGGTGGCGGTGATGATCGGCCGGACTTCCGCACCGATCCCGACGCGGATGCAGCTGATGCAGAACGTCACCCGGGCCGTGATCGCCTTCCACGACGCCGGCCAGGTTTCCGGTCGCGGC
>JAYRLF010000019.1:11483-22999 GCA_041905385.1 Allosphingosinicella sp. | reverse complement strand
GGTGGCGGTGGCGGCGGGGGGACGTTGTTCGGAGTCAGCGTCAGGCGCACGTCATTGCCGTCGCCGGCCGTGTAGGTGACCGTCGGGGTGAGGAAGGCGAGCTGGTTGGTGACGGTGCCGAACGTGCCACTGACGGCGTCGGCGCCGTCGTTGTCGATGATCAGATAGGTGAACGGGTCGACGCCGGCGAAGGCGCCGAGCTCGAGCACGCGCAAGATCGCGCCCCCCAGGGTGACGGTGCCGAGCACGTCGAGCCGGTCGCCCTGCCCGGCGTCATTGACCTCGACCTCGAAGATCGAACCGGCGGTAAGGGCGAGATTGCCGTTCAGGATCAGGGTGCCGATGCTGGTGCCCGGCGCGAGGATGCCGCCCGAGGCGACATTGACCGGACCGACCGATCCGGTGCCGCCGAGGCGGGCATTGTTGAGGACGCTGGCCAGGCTCGACGAGGAGATTGATCCGGTGATCAGCAGGGTGCCGGCAGTGACGTTGGTCGCGCCGCCATAGCTGCTGGCGCCGGACAAGGTGAGTGTGCCCGTACCGGTCTTGGTCAAGACGCCAGTGCCGGAGACGATTCCCGCATAGGTCAGGTCGTTGGCGCGGTTGAAAATCAAAGTGGAGTTGTTGGCGATGTTGCCGGCGACCGAGCCGGTCGTGCCGCCATTGCCGATCTGGAGCGTGCCGCCCGAGACGGTGGTCAGGCCGGTATAGCTAGTGGCGCCGGTCAGCGTTAGCGTACCGGTGCCGGTCTTGGTCAGCGAGCCGCCGGTGCCGCCGAAGCGGCCGCCGTCGGCGATCACGCCGGCGATGGTCTGGTTACCGTTGAGGCCGCCGAGGCTGAGGTTGCGCGCGCCGAGCGACACGTTGCCGGCGCCGGACAGCGCCCCGATCGCGACGCTCGCCGCGACCGGCGATTGCTGCGGGTCTTCCGAAATGTCGACGATGCCGCCCTGGTTGTTGGCGATGGCGGCGTTCGTGCCCTGGGCCTGCTGCTGGAAGCTGGTCTCGCCGCCGGCATTGTTGGTGATCGTCGCGGTCCCGGCATTGCTCGAGAGCCCGAAGCGGGTGACGCCGCCGTCATTGTTGACGATGGTCGCGGCGCCGGCGGTGGTGGTGCCGCCGAACAAGGTCCGGCCGGCTTGATTGTTGGTGATCGCCGCGTTGGCGGCGGTGCTGGCGCCGAAGAACGTCAGGCTGTTCGCACTCGCGCTGGCGCCGCTGTTGAAGAACGACGCCGCGCCGGCCGAGGCGGTGTCGAGGAAGGTCGTGAACCCGGCGTCGTTGGTGATGGTCGATGAGCCCGCCGTGCTGGCGTTGCGGAAGGTGACACCGTCGCCGGTGCTGCGGTTGACGATCTCGGCGGCGGCAGCGCTCGAGGTGTCGGTGAAGCGAAGCACGCCGGTTTCCCGGTTGTTGATCGACGCCGTGCCGGCACCCGCCTGGCCGCCGAAGGTGACCCGGCCGCCATCGATGTCGATCACGGCATCGCCGGCGCTGCTGGAGTCGGCAAAGCCGATCCAGCCGCCGACCCGGGTGTTGAGGTTCGCCGTGCCGCCGGTGCTGCTGTCGAGAAAGTTGACGGCGGGCGTGACCAAAGTGCCCTGGAACGTGTCGATGATCGCGTTGCCGGCGCTGCTGGCGTTGCGGAAGTTGAGCGTGGCCTGGTTGCTGCCCGCCGCGATCAGGAAGAAGCTCGGCCGGGTCGAGGCCTGATTGACGATGCCGGCGCCGGTGATGTCGAGGATATCGGAGCCGCCGACGCCGTTGAGATCGAACGTGTAGGCCGGCGCGGTCGCCTCGAACAGGATGCGCTCGATCGTGGTCGTGCCGGGCGAGAAATTGAGCGTGGTCACCGTGGAGTCGAGGAAGCGCGCGGTGGCGCTCGGCACGGCGACCGGGTCCCAATTGGTGCCGGTGTTCCAATTGCCGGTCGCCGGATTGGCGAGCCAGCGCGCGTCGCCGCCGACAATGTTGTTCGGCGTGAGGCGCAGCCGGACGTCGTTGCCGTCGCCGGCATTGTAGGCAACGGTCGGGGTCAGGAAGGCGAGCTGATTGGTGATGTCGCCGAAGGTGCCGATCACCGCGTCGGCGCCGTCATTGTCGATGATCAGATAGTCGAACGGGTTGGCGCCGGCGAAGGCGCCGCTCTCGAGCACGCGCAGGGTGGCGCCATTGAGCGCGACGCTGCCGGTGACATTGATCCGGTCCCCCTGGCCCGCGTCGTTGACTTCGACCTCGAAGATCGCGCCCGAATTCAGCTTCAGGCTTCCGCTCGACAAGGTGCCGATGCTGGTCCCCGGCGCGAGGATGCCACCGGACGCGACGTTGACCGGGCCGAGCGCGCCGGTGCCGCCGAGTCGAGCGCCATTGAGGACGCTGACAAGGCTCGACGAGGAGATCGAGCCGGTAACCAGCAGGGTGCCGCCATTGACCCGGACTGCGCCGGCATAGGTGCCGCTGTTCGCGGCGAGGCTGGTCGTGCCGGCGTTGACGTCGATGAAGCTGCCGCTGCCGGCGATCTCCGGCGCGAAGACGTAATTGGGCGCATTGTGATTGAAGACGAGGAGCGAGGTGGCTCCGAGCTCGACCCGGGCGGCGTTGATCGTTCCGGGCGCGGTGCTGCCCCCTTCGCCGATCCCCAGCACCGAGATGCCGAAGCCGGGGCTGGCCGCGACTCCGACGAACACGGTACCCGTCCCGCCCTCGACATTGACCGAACCGCCGCCCGACACACCCAATGAGGCGGCGAGGTTGGCGCCGTCGCCAATCCGAAGCGATGCGCTCGAGATGTTCCAGGCCGAATTCGATCCGCGCACGATCACGGCATTGCCGACCGCGTCGTCAAGGCCCGACGCGTCGCCGACGAAGGCTGTGCCGCTGTTGACGACCCCACCGTCCGCGATCAGCAGCCGCCCTTCGCGGCCGCTATTGGTCGGGCCGATCTGGAGGTTGCCTGAGTTCCAGACCGAGCCGCCGCCGGTAACCGTGACGTTGCCGCTGATGCTGGCGCTCGTGCTGGTCGCGCTCGCGCCTGCGGCGACGGTGAGGAGCTCGCCGGGAGCGATGCCGCGGCCCGAGAGGCTGAGCACGCCGCTATTCCAGGTCGAGCCGGCGCCAGTCACGACCACCCTCGCCTTGGCAACGGGCAGGCTCTGGTCGTCGCCGCTGTCGACCAGGGTCGCGCCGGCGCTGGTCACAGATGCGCCGCTTGCTATGGCCAGCGATCCGTCTCCTCGCTTGGCCGGAACGTCACAGATCGCCGCGCAGCCGAGCCGGAGCGCGCCGTCGATGTTCCAGGATATGCCGGAGCCGGTGACGACGACCTCGCCGGTACCGGTGGATTCACCGATCACGGCGGCGCCTGTGGAGGTGAGCGTGCCCTCGGTCTGAATCGTCAGTCGACCAGTGCCGGAGACGCTGCCGACGGTTATCGCGCCGCTCTGAGCCCCGGCAGAACCGACCACCGCCGGGTTGGGCGTGACCGTGTTGATGGTGGTCACGGTGGTGGCGCCTGGCACCGCGTTGCTCGACCAGTTGCCGGCGGTGACCCAATCCGTCGAGGTGGCGCCGGTCCGGCTGGCGGTCGGGGGGGCGACATTGTTGGGCGTCAGCCGCAGCCGCACGTCATTGCCGTCGCCGCCGTCGTAGGCGACGGTCGGCGTCAGGAAGGCGAATTGATTGGTGATCGCGCCGAACGTGCCGGCGACGGCGTCGGCGCCGTCATTGTCGATGATCAGATAGTCGAACGGGTTGGCGCCGGCGAAGGCGCCGCTCTCGAGCACGCGCAGGGTGGCGCCATTGAGCGCGACGCTGCCGGTGACGTTGATCCGGTCGCCCTGGCCGGCGTCGTTGACCTCGACCTCGAAGAATCCGCCGGAGACGAAGGTGACATTGCCGCTCGCCAGCGTGCCGATGCTGTTGCCCGGGGCGAGCGTGCCGCCTGCGGCGACGCTGACCGGGCCGAGCGTGCCGGTGCCGCTGAGCCGGGCGCCGCTGAAGATGACGGCCAGGCTTGACGAGGAGATCGATCCGGTGACGTTGAGGGTGCCGGCATTGACGTTGGTCTGGCCGGTATAGCTGTTGACGCCGGACAGGATCAGGGAGCCGGTGCCCGTCTTGGCGAGCGTGCCGGCGCCGGAGATCTGGCCGGCGAGGGTCAGCGCTCCGCTGCGATTGACGACCAGGGCCGCATTGTTGACGACATTGCCGGCGAGGCCGCCGGTCGCGCCGCCATTGCCGAGCTGAAGCGTGCCGCCATTGATCGCGGTCCCGCCCGAATAGCTGTTGTCGCCTGTCAGGATCAGCGTGCCGGCGCCGTTCTTGGCCAGCGTGCCGGTGCCCGAGATGAGGCCGTCCAGCGTCAGCGATCCGCTGCGATCGACGACGAGCGCGGCATTGTCGGCGATGTTGCCGGTGATCGCGCCGGCGGCGCCGCCGGCGCCGATCTGCAAGGTGCCTCCGCCGATCGTGGTGCCGCCGGTATAGGAGTTGGCGCCGGTCAGGATCAGGGTGCCGGTTCCGGTCTTGGTCAGCGACGCGCCGGTGCCGCCAAGATCGCCGCCATCCACGAGCACACCGGAAATCGTCTCGTTGCGGTTGAGGCTGCCGAGCGAGAGGTTGCGCGCGCCGAGCCGGACCTCGCCTCCCCCGGACAGCGAGCCGATGGCCAGGGTCGCCGAGCCGTTCGGATCGGAGATGTCGATGATGCTGCCGGCCTGATTGACGATGGTCGCGTCCGGTCCGCTGGCGTTGCCGGAGATCCGGATGCCGCCGGCGGTGCCGGTGATCGTTGCCGTGCCGAGGCTGCTGGAGTCGCCGAAGCCGAGGAAGACGGCGTTGGTGATCGTCGCGCTGCCGGCGCTGCTGTTCTCGGCGAAGCTTACCGTCCCGCTGGCATTGTTGATGGTGGCGCCGGCCGCGGTGCTCGATTCGTTGAAGCGCAGGAAGCCGGTGCTGCTCAACAGGATGTTCGCGGCGGCCGCGGTGCTGGTGTCGCGGAACTCGAGCACGGCGGCGAGGCCTTCGAAGATGTCGATCGCGGCATTGCCGGCGGAGCTGGCGTTGCGGAATCGGACGGTCGAGCGGCTGCCGACCCGCAGCGTGTGGGTCGCCGAGGAATTGTTGACGATGCCCAGGCCGGTGAACTCGAACGTGTCGCTGACGAAGCGGAAACCATAGGCCGGCGCGGTCGAGCCGAAGACGAACTGGCCGATGGTCAGCACCGGCTGGTTGACGATGTTGACGAACTCGATGTTCAGGCCGCTGGTCGCGTTGAAATTGGCGCTTGCGGTCGGCACCTGCGCCGGCACCCAATTGGCGGCGGCGAGATAGTCGCACTGCGTCACGCCCGGACAGACGCTGGGGGCCGCGCTCCAGGTCGAATCGCCGCCGGCATTGTTCGGCGTGAGACGCAGCCGGACGTCGTTGCCGTCACCTCCATTGTAGACGACGGTCGGCGTCAGGAAGGCGAGTTGGTTGGTGATCGAGCCGAAGGTGCCGGCGACCTGGTCGCTGCCGTCATTCTCGATGATGATGAAGTCGAACGGATTGGCGCCGGCGAAGGCGCCGATCTCGAGAATGGCGAGGTCCGCGCTGCCGAGGCTGACCAGGCCGTTGACGATCAGCCGGTCGCCCTGGCCCTGGTCGTTGACCTCGACCTCGAAGGTCGAGCTGCTGCTCAGCGTGAAATTGCCGTTGACGGTGAGCGTGCCGATGCTGGTGCCGGGCGCGATCGTGCCGCCGAAGCCGCGCAGCTGGCCGATCGCGCCGGTGCCGCCGAGGCGGCCGCCGCCGAACACGTCGACCACGCCCTGGGACGAGACGATGTTCGGCCAGAAGAGCGAGCCGGTGACGAGCAAGGTTCCGGCATTGACGAAGGTGCCGCCGGTGTAGGTGTTGGCGCCGCTCAAGGTGAGCGTGCCGGTGCCGTTCTTGGTGAGCGTGCCGGAGCCCGAGATGACCTGGCCCATGGTCAGGCTGCCGGCACGGTCCACGATCAGCGCGTTGTCGTTGACGATATTGCCGCCGAGCGCGCCGGCGCTGCCGCCATTGCCGATCTGCAGGGTGCCGCCGGTGCCGGTTCCGACTGGGGCGATATTGGTCGTGCCGGCAAAGCCGCTGCTGTCGCCGGTCAGGATGGTGGTGCCGAGCGTGACGTTGATCGCGCCATTGCCGGTGATCACTGGCGCGAACTGATAGGTGGTCGAGTTGTGCGAGAAGACGAGCTGCGACGTGCCGCCGAGCGACAGGCCGGCGGCGTTAAGCGTACCCGGCGCGAACGGAGCGCCGCCGCCGATGGTGATGGTCGCGTTGCCGCCCGATCCTGCCGTCACCGTGCCGTTGCCGGACGCGACGTTGACGACACCGCCGTCGCGGATGCGCAAGCCGGTGTTGCTGAATGCCTCGTCGCCGAGGCGGAGGTTGCCCGACAAGTTCCAGGTCGCGGCGTTCACCTCGACCGAGCCGCTGGAGCCGGTCGATCCCTGCGCTTCTGAGCCGAGGTCGGCGCCGGCGCTGTTGACGGTCGCGCCGGCGGCAACGACCAGGCGCGACGGGCTGATCCCGGTCGTGGACGACAAAGCCAGCTCACCCGTATTCCAGACCGAGCCGCTGCCGCTGACCAGCGCGCGGCCGAATAGGCTGACCGCGCTGCTGGTGACGGTGCCGCCGTCCTGAACGGTCAGGAAGTCCTGGCCGAAGCTCGGCGAGCCGCTGATGTTCAGGCTGCCCGTGGTCCAGAGCGAGCCTGTGCCGCTGACCGACGCCAGGCCGACGCGCGTCGCAGACTGGCCGATCGAGGCGCCGTTGCTGGTGACCGAGCCACCATTCTCGACGAACAGATTGCCGGTGGTGCCGCTGATCGCGGTCGGGGCCAGGTCCAGCGATCCGCTGACGGTCCAGGCCGAGTTCGTGCCGGTGACGCGCACGGTGCCGGCGCCGCCTTGGGAACCGATCGTCGCGCCACCGGTGGTGGCGAGGGTGCCGCCATTTTGGATCGTGAGATTGCCTGTGCCGCCAGCCGCGCTGCCGATCGTGATCGCACCCGATTGACCGCCGGCGGCGCCGAGCAGGGTCGGATTGGGCGTGATCGCGTTGATGGTGGTGACGGTGGCCGCGCCCGGGACCGCGTTGCTCGACCAGTTGCCGGCGGTGAACCAGTCGGTGGAGGTCGCGCCGGTCCATTCGGCAGTGGCCGGGACGACATTGTTGGGCGTCAGCCGCAGCCGCACGTCGTTGCCGTCGCCGGCATCGTAGGCGACGGTGGGCGTCAGGAAGGCGAGCTGGTTGGCGATCGTCGCGAAGGTGCCGGCGACCGCGTCGGCGCCGTCATTGTCGATGATGAGATAGTCGAACGGATTGGACCCCGCGAACGTGCCGGTCTCCAGCACGCTGAGGGTCGCTCCGCCCAATGCGACGCTGCCGGTGACGACGAGCTTGTCGCCCTGGCCGGCGTCGTTGACCTCGACCTCGAAGATCGAACCCGATGTCATGGTCAGATTGCCGCTCGCGAGCGTGCCGATGCTGGCGCCGGGGGCGAGGATGCCGCCCGAGGCGATGTTGACTGCGCCCAAAGTGCCCGTGCCGCCGAGACGGGCGCCGCTGACGGCGCTGACCAGGCTCGAACTGCCGATCGAGCCGGTGACGAGCAGGGTGCCGGCGTTGACGTTGGTAGCGCCGGTATAGGTGTTCGAGCCCGAGAGCGTGAGCGTGCCGGCGCCGGACTTGGTGAAGGCGCCGGTGCCGGAGATGACCTGTCCGAGGCCCAAAGCGTCGCTGCGGTTGACGACCAGTGTCGCGTTGTTGGTGACATTGCCGCCGAGCGCGCCGGTTGTCCCGCCATTGCCGATTTGGAAGGTGCCGCCATCCACGACGCTGGTCGTGCCGGTGAAGCTGCTGCTGTCGCCGGTGAAAATGGTCGTTCCCCGGCCGGTGAAGATCTGGCCGGAACCGGAAATGGGCAGCCCGAAGACGTAGTTGGTCGCAACGTGGTCGAACGTCAGGAACGAGCCGCTGCCGACAAGCATGCCGGCGGCGTTGACGGTACCGGGAAGCGTGCCCGGCGCACCGTTGCCGATGTTGAAGCTGGAGAAGCCACCGTTCGGTCCAATGGCGATGGTGCCGGTACCGCCGACGACAATGAGGGCGCCGCCGTTGAGCACGCTGACCTGCGCACTGAAACTGGCGGTCTGTGACAGTACAAGGTTCGAGCCGGTGTTCCAGACCGAGCCGGCGCCATCGATGCTGACTTGGGAACTGAACGAGCCGCCCACCGCCATCTCCGCGCTGGCGCTGTTGACGACCGCGCCGCCGCCGATCGCAATCCGGCCCGAAGGATTGCCGTTCGCGCCGAGATTCGGACCGACGACGAGATGGCCGGTCTCCCAGATCGTGCCTGCACCGGTCATGACGACGCCGCCGGCGAGGTTGACGGCGCCGCTGTTCACCCGGCCGCCGCTGTCGATGGTCAGCACATTGATGCCGCTGGTCGACTGGATCGTGAGATCGCCGCTGTTCCAGACCGAGCCGGCGCCGCTGACCGTCGCCGCGCCGTCGGCGGTCTGGACGTTGGTCTGCCGCAGGATGCCGGCGCCACTGCTGGTCACAGTCGCGCCGTTCTGGACGTTGAGGCGGCCGACATGATTGCTGACCGCGCTGGTGGCGACGTTCAGCACGCCGCTGACCGTCCAGGCCGAGCCGGCGCCGGTGACGGTGACGGTGCCGTTGCCGCCGGCCTCGCCGATCCGGGCATCGCCGGCGGTGGCGAGCGTGCCGCCGTTCTGAATGGTGAGCTGGCCGGTGGCGCCGCTGGCGGTGCCGACGTTGAGCGCGCCCGACTGGGCGCCGGCCGCGCCGAGCAAGGTGGGGTTGGGCGTGACCGTGTTGATCGTCGTCGCGGTGCTCGCGCCCGGCACGGCGTTGCCCGACCAGTTGCCGGCGGTGAACCAGTCGGTCGAGGCAGCACCGGTCCAGCTGGCCGGGCCGCCGCCATTGTTCGGAGTCAGTCTGAGGCGCACGTCATTGCCGTCGCCGGCATTGTAGCTGACGGTCGGCGTGAGAAAGGCGAGCTGGTTTGTGATGTTGCCGAAGGTGCCGCTGACGGAATCGGCGCCGTCATTGTCGATGATGATGAAGTCGAACGGGTTGGCGCCGGCGAACGCGCCGCTCTCGAGCACGTTCAAGACGCCGCCGCCGAGGATGACGACGCCGGCGACGACGAGCTTGTCGCTTTGGCCGGCATCGTTGACTTCGACCTCGAAGATCGAGCCCCCGCCCAGGGTGATGGTGCCGCTCGTCAGGGTGCCGATGCTGGTGCCGGGGGCGAGGATGCCGCCCGAGGCGATAGTGACGGGGCCGAGGCTGCCGGTGCCGCCCAAACGGGCGCCGTTCAGCACCGAGACCAGGCTCGATGAGGAGATCGAGCCGGTGACGTAGAGGCTGCCGGCATTGACGCTGGTCGCGCCGGTATAGACGTTGATGCCGGCCAGAGTCAGTGTGCCCGAGCCGGTCTTGACGAGGCTGCCGTTCGTCCCGGCACCGAAGCCTTGGCCGCCGACGACGCCGGCGATCGTCTGATTGCCGCCGAGGCCGCCGAGCGTGAGCGTCCTGTCGCCGAGATCGACATTGCCGGCGCCGGACAGCGAGCCGATCGCGACGCCGCTCGTCGCACCGGAAATGTCGACGGTGGCGCCGACATTGTTGACGATCGTCGCGTTCGGCGCCGAGCTGGCATGGAAGAAATAGACCTGCCCGCTTTGGTTGTTGATGATCGTCGCGGTGCCGGCATCGGCCTGGTCCTGGAATTGGGTGATACCGTCGGCGTCGTTGGTGATCGTCGCCGCGCCGGCGCTGCTGTCCTGCGCGAACAGCAGGCTGAAGAAGGCGGTGTTCGGACCGCCGCCGCTGTTGACGATATTGGCGCTGCCGGCGCTGCTCGATCCCCAGAAGGCGGTGTTGCCCCCGTCATTGTCGATGCTGGCGCTGCCGGCCGTTGTGGTGTCGTCGAAATGGACTCCGGTCGAGAAGGTGCCGGACCCGAGCCAGGCGTCGACGAAGCTGCCGGCCGCGCGGTTGACGATCGTCGCCGATCCGGCGCTGGCATTGTCGTAGAAGCCGATGCCGCCGGTCTCGAGGCTGTTGGTGATCGTGGCGGTGCCGGCGCTGCTGCCGTCGAAGAAGGCGACGCCGCCCGACAGGCCGTTGAGCTCGTTGAGGATCGTCGCGCCGCCGGCGGTGCTCGATTCGTAGAATGCGAGGGCGGTGCCGCTATTCTCGAACGACGCGCTCGCCGCGGTGCTGGTGCCATAGAAATAGGTGGCGAACTCGACGGCCAGGCCGGGATTGAGGCTGGAGATGCGGGCATTGCCGGCCGAGCTCGCGTTGAAGAAGCTCAAGGTGGCGCCGTCATTGGCCGTCGAATTGGCATGAAGGACGAAGAAGCTCGGCCGGAAGGCGCTGGCGTTGACCACGCCTTCGCCGAAGATCATCACATTCTTGGCGCCACCACCGTCGATGTTGAAGGTGAAGGCAGGCGCGTCCGCGTCGAAGAGCAGCCGCCCGATGGTGGTGATGCCCTGCGCGAAAGCGAGCGTGGTCTGTGAGGATGGGCCGAAGCGCGCCGTCCCGCTCGGGACCGCGGCCGGCGACCAGTTGCCGGCGCTATTCCACAAATTGGTCGCCGGCGCCGTCCCCCAGCGCTCCTCGTCGCTCGCGGTGAAGGGCGCGAGCGAAAGGACCACATTGTTGGCGGTGTAGCCAAGGCTCGGCACGAGGTTGCTGAAATTGCCGGCGACAGAGAAGGTGGCGAAGGTTCCGCTACGGCCGCCGGCCGCGCTCAGCAAAGTATATTGGCCGGGCGCGTAGCCGCCGCCGGAGGCGATCGCGACGAGGCGGCCGCCGAGGCTGGCCGAGCCGGAAATGCTGACCAGGTCGGACGCGCCCGCGCTGGTCTCGGCGAAATAGGTGCCGCCGGTCATCGTGAAATTGCCGGCAACCGACAGCGTCCCAAGCGCGCCCGGCGAATTGCCGGGGACCAGGCCGCCGCCGTTGACGATGACCTGCGGCAGCGTGCCGGCGCCGCCGAGGCGGCCGCCGCCGGCCACGGTGATGCCGCTGGAGCTGGCGATCGATCCGGTGACGAACAGCTGACCGTTATTGATGGTGGTGGCGCCGGTGTAGCTGTGCGTGCCGTTGAGGGTCGTGATCGCGCTGTTGAGCCCGAAGATGCCGGAGACGTTGTGCGTCAGGCTCCCGGAGCCCGAGATGATCGCATCGAAGGTGAAATCGCTGCTGCGCGAGAGGATCAGTTGACCGTTGTTGACGATATTGCCGCCGAGATTGCCGGTCTCGCCGCCGGTGCCGAAGCCGATTGCGGCGAGATTGCCGATGTGGAGGGTGCCGCCGCCGCCGATTGTGGTCGTCCCGGTGAAGCCGCTGCTGTCGCCGAGCAGCCGCGTCGTGCCGGCGAGGACGCTGATATTGCCATTGCCGGAGATGACCGGGGCGAAATCATAAGCGGT
>JAYRLF010000019.1:0-11473 GCA_041905385.1 Allosphingosinicella sp. | reverse complement strand
TTGTGCTGGAATCGGAGCAGGCCGGATGCGCCGAGGCTCACCGATGCGGCGTTCAGCGTCCCTGGCCCGCAACAGGGGTCGCCGCCGATCAGCAGCGAAGCGGCGCCGCCAGCTGCGCCGACCGAGACGGTGCCCGTCCCGCCGCCGACGCTGACGATGGCGCCCTGGGCGATCGACAGCCGGCCGCTCCCCGGCCCGGCCGCGCCGCCGAGCTGGAGCGATCCATCGATCGTCCAGCGCGCATTGGCGCCGGTGACCAGCACTTCGCCGGTCCCGCCGGCGTCGCCGATCCGCGCATTGCCGCTGGTCAGCGTGCCGTTGTTGTTGATGGTCAGGCGGCCGTCGGCGCCGGCGGCCGTGCCGATGTCGAGCGCTGCGGCTTGCGCCCCGGCCGAGCCGATCACGGCGGCGTTCGGCGTCCGCGTATTGATCGTGACGACGTCGTTCTGGTCGGGCAGGCCGCTGGTCCAATTGCCGGCTGTAAACCAATCGTTGGAAGCGGCGCCGGTCCAGCTCTCCTGGGCCAAAGCCGGGCTCGACGCCAAGGCGGCGACCGAAACGCCGCCCGACAGCAACAGCCTGATTCTTCCCCTGTTTTTCATTCCGGGACTCCCACCCCGGACCCGTCGCGCGACGGCCCGATTGCTGTTAGGATGCGTTAGGGGGCTCACCTTCGGTAGCGACGTGGACGGGACAGAACGGGACAATAAAGGGCAGGCGGGGCCCTCCGGCGCCTCCAGGCGGCTGCGCAGCTGGAAGGAGATCGCAGCCTATTTCGGCACGGACGAGCGCACCGTGAAACGGTGGGAAGCGCGCGGCCTGCCGGTGCAGCGCGTGCCGGGCGGATCGCGCACCCCGGTCTATGCGGACACGCACGCGCTCGACTCGTGGATGAGCCGCAAAAGCGAGCCGGCGTCGTCGGCCGCGGCGATCGAGCCCCCTCCGGCCGCGGCGGCCGAGCCGGCGGCGATGGCCGCGCCGCCACGGCGCTCGCTCATGCTCGCCGGCGTCGTCGTCGCGGTGGCGATCGGCGCCGGCGCATTTGCCTTGAGCCGCGCCGATGTCGCCGAAGCGCCACAGGCGAAGCATCAACCCTCGCAGCGCGCGGTCGATCTGTTCACGGCCGGTGTCGTCCAGGCGGAGCGCGCCACGCCCGACAGCATGCGCCGCGCGATCCAATTCTTCGGCCAGGCGATCGCCGAGGATCCGGCTTATGCCGATGCCTATGCCGGGCTTGCCAGCGCCTATATCCAGCTGCGCGTGGTCGCCGCGGTCACCGAGGCGGAAGCCTATCCGCGCGCCAAGGCCGCAGCCCAGCGCGCGCTCGAGCTCGATCCGAATTCGAGCCAGGCGCATGGCTCGATGGGCTATATCGCCTTCTATTCGGACTGGGACTTCGAGCGCGGGCTGCATCATTTCGGCGAGGCGGCGCGGCTCGATCCGCGCAGCTCCCGCGGCCGCTACCTCTATGGCATGGCGCTGCTCCATTCCGGCGATCTCGCCGGCGCATTGCGCGAGCTGGACGCCTCCCAGCGCCTCGACCCGCGATCGCGCGGCATTCTCGCCGAGCGCGGCCTCGTTCTCTATTTGATGGGTCGCCGCAACGAGGGCCTCGGCCTGATCCGGCAGGTCGTGGCCAACGACCCCGATTACATGCTGGCCCATCAATATCTGTCGCTGATCCTGTTCGAGCAGGGCCGGTGGCGCGAGGGCCTCGACGAGGGCGAGATCGTCGCCCGGCTGCGCCAGGACCAGGGCCGCCTGTCGCTCGCCGGGCCGGCCCGGCGCGCGCTGGCGCAAGGCGGCGGCGAAGCCATGCTGCGCGTCGTCCTGGAAGGGCAGAAAAGGCGGCATGCGGCTGGCCAGGAACCGGCCTATGTGGTGGCCGAATTCCATGCGCTGCTCGGCGAGCGCGACGCGGCCCTGCGCTATCTGAGGCAGTCGATCGCCGCGCGCGAGCCGCTCGCGCTGCTGATGCGGATCGATCCCCTGCTGCACCGGCTGCGCCGCGATCCCGAATTCCAGCAGCTGGCCGCACAGGTCGGCGCCGGGCGCCTGGCGGTCAGGCAGGCGTCAGCGCAGCGTCCCTGAGGCCGCGCCAGACCCGCAGCGCCTGCAACGTCTCCGGCACGTCGTGCACGCGCAGCAGCTGCACGCCCTGCTCCGCGGCCTTGAGCGCGAAGGCGATCGAGCCGCCGCGCCGCGCGTCGGCCGGCGCCTCGTTCGACAGGGCGCCGATCGTGCGCTTGCGGCTGGCGCCGAGCATGATCGGGCAGCCGAGGCCGTGCAGCAAAGCGAGCCCGTTCATCAGCTGGAGATTGTGCTGCACAGTCTTGCCGAAGCCGAAGCCGGGATCGACGATGATCCGGTCGCGGGCGATACCGGCCGCGACCGCCGCCGCGATCCGCTCCTCCAGCCAGTCGTAGATTTCGAGCAGGACCGGGCGATCGTAGCGCGGATTGTCCTGCATCGTCTCGGGCGAGCCCAGATGGTGCATCAGCACGACCGGGCAGCCGGCCTTGGCGACCGTCTCGGCGGCGCGCGGATCCCAGGTCAGCGCCGAGACGTCGTTGACCATGGTCGCGCCGCAGGCGAGCGCCGAGGCCATCACCTGCGCCTTGCGGCTGTCGATCGAGACGGCGGCGCCCGATGCGGCGAGCCGGCGGATGACCGGCGCGACCCGCGCCTCCTCGTCGCCTTCCCAGACCGGCTTGGCGCCAGGGCGGGTGGATTCGCCGCCGACGTCGACGATCGCGGCGCCGGCCGCGACCATCACATGGCCTGCGTCGGCGGCGGACTCTTCGTCGCCATAGGCGCCGCCGTCGGAGAAACTGTCCGGCGTGACGTTGAGGATGCCGGCGACCTGGGGCTGATCGAGCCGGACGGTCCGCTCGCCGAGTGGCAATGGCGCGCGCGCGGCGACGAGATTGGCCCAGATCGGCCGGGTCTCGTCGTCGAGCCGGCCTTCGATCGCCTCGACCGGCACCAGCTCGGAACCGCCGGGACCGACGATTTCGACCGCCGAGAACCAGGCCAGGCCGCCGGCAAGGCGGGCGACCTTGCCGTCATGGCCGAAGGGCGAATCGACGAAGGCGGTCGGGCGGAGATAGTGGCTGGGCATCATTGCCTCATGCGGGTCGGAGAAAATGCGCCACGGCGCCGGTTCGCGATGGTCGTTCCTATCCTTCCGGGACGACCAGCTTCCAGCCGCGTCCGCGGAAGTTGAGGATCAGCTCCATGTCGTGAAGATCCCTCAGCTTGCGGCGGATGTTGGAGATGTAGACTTCGACGATGCGCGTGTCCTCGAGCACCTCGGCATCGTAGAGCGTTTTCAGCAATGAGGATTTGTCGACGATCCCGGCCTCACTGGTGGCGAGCGTCAGCAGCACCTTGAATTCGGCATCGCTGAGCTGGGCGCGTCGCCCCTTCATCTCGACCGACCGATGCAGGGGATCGAGGGTGAGCGGCCCGACCTCGACCGGATCGCGGAGCTCCCGCGTCGCGGGGCGCTGCGCGTCCGGCTCGGCCTGGGCCTGGTGCCGTCGCAAGGCCGCGCGGATGCGCGCGAGCAGCTCGCCCGGCAGGAAGGGCTTGGCGACATAATCGTCCGCGCCCTGGTCGAGCGCCTCGATCTTGTCGCGCTCGGTGCCGCGCCCGGACACGACGATGATCGGCACCTGGGTGAAGGCGCGGAAAGCGGCCAGCAGCTCGCCGCCCTCCATATCGGGCAGACCAAGATCCATCAGCACCGCATCGAAGTCGCGCGTGCGGAACGTCTCGAGCGCCTTGGCCCCGCTTTCGACCGAGTCCGACTTGAAGCCGCCGAAGCCGACCGCCGCCTGCAGGACGGCCAGCAAGCTGGGGTCGTCCTCGACGATCAGGATGCGGGCGCTCATGGCGCACGGACTAGCGCTTTCCCAATGGGTTGAGAAGCCGGTCGCCGCTCCCGTCCGGACCGCCGCAGCGCCGTGCCAGAACAGCCGAAAACAGGCACCTGCGGATTTTACGGTATTTTATGGAACCAATCGGCGGAAACGCGGTTTTGCGGGCTCACCAGCTTGATGAACTCAAGCGTAAATCTAGTATTAATTAGTTAAATGAGCAGTTTAATCAAAGCAAAGACAGTCAGGAGTATCACAGCTTTACCATCATTCATTAGACATAGGGGAGACCGTTCAGATGTGTTGGTCGTGCGCACTCGCAGAAACAGGACTCAGCATTGGCAATGCCAAGGCCCACTATTACCAGTCTCTGGCCGCAGCTGAACCGGGAGACCTGGTCGTCGGCGACCCATTCGGCCGATGGTATGGCTCCATCGTCGACTTCGGCATCGCCTCGCCGGCTCAAGCCGTGACGGTTCCGCAAATCTCCATACCGACCAACTCGCCCAGCATCCTTCCGACCACCACCGACGACATCGCCGACGACATCAGCACGACCCGCAGCCTGACGCCGAACGGCGCGCATGTGATCTCGACGCTCAACGCGCCCGGCGACTGGGACTTCTTCAAGGTCGAGCTCGAAGCGGGAAAGACCTATGAGTTCGGACAATATGCCGTCGTCGGCGGCCCGAGCGGCGTCCCGCTCGCCGACGCATTCCTCGAAATCTACGACGCTTCGGGGAATCTGCTCCAGACCGCGGACGGCGGCGGACGCACGCCGGGCGGCGAAGCCTATGGCACCGACGCGCTGCTCACCTTCACCGCGACCGTGAGCGGCACCTATTATGTCAACGCGCGGGCCTTCGACAACGGCGTGACCGACGGCCGCGGCGAAACCATCGGCGACTATGAGATCTTTGCCGACGTCTCGAGCTACGAGCCCTATTACGATCTCGACAGCCCGCTCCACGCGATCGACTGGGGCACCCAGATCGACCGCACCTCACGCAATCCCGATGGCGCGGAAGGACCGCGCGACACCGGCAACGAATATACCGGCACCGGCTGGAACCCCTATGGGATCCAGGGCAAGAACGTCATCACTTACTATTTCGCCAAGCAGGGCGAGCTGTTCATCGACGAGAACCCGCTGACTCCGGGCACGACCGACACGATGGTCGCCAAGGGCTTCGCCGATTGGGAGAAGGCCGCCTATCTGAAGGCGTTCGGCGCTTATTCCAAGGTCGCCGACCTGGTCTATGTCGAGGTCGACGACCGCACCGACGCCGACTTCGTCCTGATCACCTATGACGGCACTCCGGGCGATGTCGGCCCCAGCCTGCTCGGCCGGATGAGCCCGCCGGGCGAGGAGAATGAGGGCCGCACCGAGTTCAACGCCAATGACGTGCGCTGGACCGAGGCCGGGTTGGCTCCGGGCGGATTCAGCTTCACGACGCTGATCCACGAATTCGGCCACGGCCACGGCCTCGCCCATCCGCACGACAATGGCGGCCGGTCGAGCGTCATGCGCGGCGTGACCCAGGAAACGCCGACCTCCGTCGCCGACTATACGAACGGCGATTTCGACCTCAACCAGAGCGTCTACACGATGATGTCCTATGAGGACGGCTGGGAGAAGTCGCCCTACGGCCAGGCCGAGACCACCGACGGCTTCGGCTGGCTCGGCGGGCTGATGGCCTTCGACATCGCCGCCATTCAGGACAAATATGGCGTCAACGAGGAATGGGCAGCCGGCGACAATTATTATCTTCTGAAGGACGTCAACGCGGCCGGCACCTTCTACGAGTGCATCTGGGACGCCGGCGGCATCGACCATATCGCCTATAGCGGCACCAAGGACGCCACGATCGACCTGAGAGCTGCGACGCTCCAGTATGAATATGGCGGCGGCGGCTGGGTCTCCTACGCCTATGGGATCCACGGCGGCTTTACCATCGCCAACGGCGTCACCATCGAAAACGCTACCAGCGGCTCGGGCAATGACACGCTGACCGGCAACGACGCGAACAACGTGCTCAACGCCAATAATGGCGACGACACGCTGCGCGGCGGCGGCGGTCACGACACCCTGGTCGGCGGCCTCGGCTACGACGTGATGGAGGGCGGCGCCGGCGGCGACCTGTTCCTCTATGCCAGCCCGTTCGACAGCGTCGTCGGCGGCGGCCGCGACCTGATCCTCGACTTCGAGCAGGGCGCGGACCGGATCGATCTGACCGGAATCGGCGCCCGCACCTTCATCGGCAACGCCGCCTTCTCAGGCATGGCCGGCCAGGTTCGCTTCGCCGCGTTCGACGGCACCACCATCGTCGAGCTCGACCGCAATGGCGACCGCCGGGCCGATCTGCAGAGCGAGCTCGACGACGGCGTCTGGCTGACGGCCAGCGATTTCCTGGGGCTCGATCAGGCGCCGCTCGGCGGCGGCTTCATGTTCTGACCCAGCTGTCCGTGGGGAGCGCCAGTCGTGCGCTCCCCGCTTTCTCAATTCAACAATCAGGGAGACCAATATGTGCTGGATGTGCGACAAGGAGGCCCAGATCGGCCGCTATTTCGACAATGACGTCGGTGCGAGCATTCACGTCGGGCGCGCGAGCCCGACCTCCGCAGTGGTCGGCGGCACCACGATTCCGACCGCCAATGCCGGGTTGCTCGTCATCGGCGACACGGTCCCGGCCGACAGCTCGACGAGCGCAACGCTCAGCGTCGACGGCGGCAGCGTGATCGGGGCGTTGGAGACGATCGGCGATCAGGACTGGTTCAAGGTCACGCTCGAGGCCGGCCGCAGCTACGAGATCGGCATGTACGCCAAATATGGCGGCCCCAATGGCGTGCCCTTGCTGGACGCCTTGTTCGAAGTGCGCGGCCCCGCCGGCAACCTGATCCTCACCGTCGACGGCGGCGCGACCACCGACCACAATCTGGCGTCGGGCGGCTTCGACGCCCTCGGCACGTTCACGCCGACCGTCAGTGGCACCTATTATATCAATGCCCGCGCCTATGATGACGGCGTCACCGGCAGCAACACCGGCAACTATGTCGGCGATTACGAGCTGTTCGTCCGGACGCCGACCGGCACGCCCGAGGTGCGCTACTATTCGCCGGACAGCCCGCTGGCGGCGATCGACTGGGGCACCCAGATCGACCGCACCTCGCGCAATCCCGACGGCGCGGAGGGACCGCGCGACACCGGCAACGAATATACCGGCACCGGCTGGAACCCCTATGGGATCCAGGGCAAGAACGTCATCACCTATTATTTCGCCAAGCAGGGCGACATCTTCATCGACGAGAACCCGCTCACTCCGGGCACGACCGACACGATGGTCGCCAAGGGCTTCGCCGATTGGGAGAAGGCCGCCTATGCCAACGCCTTCGGCGCCTATTCCAGCGTTGCCGACCTGGTCTATGTCGAGGTCGACGACCGCACCGACGCCGATTTCATCCTGATCACCTATGACGGCACGCCGGGCGATGTCGGTCCCAGCCTGCTCGGCCGGATGAGCCCGCCCGGTGAGGAGAATGAGGGTCGGACCGAGTTCAACGCCAATGACGTGCGCTGGACCGAGGCCGGCCTCGCCCCGGGCGGGTTCAGCTTCACGACGCTGATCCACGAATTCGGCCACGGCCACGGCCTCGCCCATCCGCACGACAATGGCGGCGGATCGCAGGTGATGCGCGGCGTGACCTCGGAAGGGCCGGTCGCCGATTACACGAACGGCGATTTCGACCTCAACCAGAGCGTCTATACGATGATGTCCTACGAGGACGGCTGGGAGAAGTCGCCCTACGGCCAGGCCGAGACCACCGACGGCTTCGGCTGGCTCGGCGGGCTGATGGCCTTCGACATCGCTGCCATCCAGGACAAATATGGCGTCAACGAGGAATGGAAGACCGGCGACGACTATTACGCGCTCAAGGACGTCAACGCGGCCGGCACCTTCTATTCCTGCATCTGGGACGTCGGCGGCATCGACACGATCGGCTATGATGGGTCGAAGGACGCCAATATCGACCTGAGGGCGGCGACGCTCCAGTATGAATATGGCGGCGGCGGCTGGATCTCCTACGCCTATGGGATCCATGGCGGATTCACCATCGCCAACGGCGTCACGATCGAGAACGCCAAAGGCGGCTCGGGCAATGACACGCTGACCGGCAATGCCGTCGCCAACATCCTCAATGGCGGCGCCGGCAACGATATCCTGTCCGGCGGCGCCGGCGCCGATACGTTGGTCGGCGGCACCGGCCGCGACCAGCTGGAGGGCGGGCTCGGCGGCGACCTGTTCCTGTTCGCCAGCCTCTCCGACAGCGTGACCGGGGCCAATCGCGACCTGATCCTCGACTTCGAGCAGGGCCTGGACAAGATCGATCTCACTGCCGCCGGCGGGGCCCAGTTCATCGGCACCAACGCGTTCAGCGGCGTTGCGGGCCAGGTCCGCTATGCGGCGTTCGACGGCGGCACGATCATCGAGCTCGACCGCAACGGCGATCGCCGGGCCGATCTCCAGCTCGCGCTCGACGAAGGCATGATCCTGTCGGCCAGCGATTTCGCCGGCCTCGACAATGCGCCGCTTGGCGGCGGATTCATGTTCTGACGCGAACCCACCGGGAGCGTGGACCAGGAGAAGGGAGGCAGCGCCGTCTGCCTCCCTCTTCTTTTGGGAGCCGACGTGACGATTGTGCGAATTGGCGCCGATCGGCCTCGGGACGCGATCCTAGCCGGCCGCGGCGAGATAGGTCTGGCGCAGGCGGTCGAGCGCCACCAGCTCGCCGGCCTGGTCGACGTGCCAGAAGGTCCAGCCGTTGCAGGACGGCGCGCCCTGGAGCACGGCGCCGACCTTGTGGATCGAGCCGATCTCGCCGCCGCTTTCGAGCGACGCGTCGGCGAGGACGCGCGCCTGCCAGCGGCGGCGGGCGTCGGTCAGGATCGCGCCCGGCGCGATCAGCCCGGATTCGACCAGCGTTCCAAACGGCACCTTGGGCTGCGCACGGCGCGAAGCCATCGTCTTCATCGCGCTTTCGTCGAGCGGCAGTGCCGCCTCGATCCTTTGCTCGGCGACGCGGACATAGCGGGTCTCGCGCTCGATGCCGATCCAGCGCCGCCCGAGCCGGCGGGCGACGGCGCCGGTCGTGCCGGTGCCGAAGAAGGGGTCGAGGACGACGTCGCCGGGATTGGTGCAGGCCAGCAGCACCCGGTAGAGCAGGGCCTCGGGCTTCTGCGTCGGATGGGCCTTGGCGCCGTCCTCCTTCATCCGCTCGCCGCCCGAGCAGATCGGGATCAGCCAATCAGACCGCATCTGAAGTTCGTCGTTCAACGCCTTCATCGCACGATAGTTGAAGGTGTAGCGGCTGTCCTCGCTGCGCGACGCCCAGATCAATGTCTCATGGGCATTGGTGAAACGGGTGCCGCGAAAGTTCGGCATCGGGTTCGACTTGCGCCAGATGATGTCGTTGAGGATCCAGTAGCCGGCGTCCTGCAGCGCCGCGCCGACCCGGAAGATATTGTGGTAGCTGCCGATCACCCAGAGCGTGCCGTTCGGCTTCAGGATCCGGCGCGCCTCGGCCAGCCAGGCGCGGGTGAAGCCGTCATAATCCTGAAGGCTCGCGAACTTGTCCCAATCGTCGTCGACCGCATCGACCCGGCTGCCCTCCGGCCGGAACAGGTCGCCGCCGAGCTGGAGATTGTAGGGCGGGTCGGCGAAGACCATGTCGACGCAGCAATCGGGCAGCCGCTTCATCGCCGCGACGCAATCGTCCTGGATGATCCGGTCGAGCGGAAAGCCGTCGGCCGGCCCCGTGGCCCGCACCGTCTCCACGGCGGCGAAACGCCCCATCACGCTCATTCGATTGCCCCCCGGTTCAATGGAAGCATATGCTGAGTCAGCCGGACTCCCCGGTCAAGATCAGACACTTGCAGAACATGGTTGAGAACGTGTTAAGCGTTTCGGGAACGAAAAGAGTCCCACGCTATATCTAGCGTCGGGGCGGGCGGAGCAGACTCAACGGGCTGTGGTGTGGCCGGAAAGACTCAAGCCGCCGGCGAATTTTTCAATTTCAGATCGAGCGTCAATTGCCGCACCGGCGCGAAGCTGCGGCGGTGCAGCGGGGTCGGGCCGAGCTCGGCCAAAGCGCGCTGATGTTCGGGCGTCGGATAGCCCTTGTTGCGCTCCCAGCCATAGCCGGGATGGTCGCGCGCATGATCCGCCATGATCCGGTCGCGGGTCACCTTGGCGACGATCGAGGCGGCGGCGATCGAGCGGCATTTGCCGTCGCCGCCGACGATCGCGACCGACGGCCGCTGCCAGCGCGGGCAGCGATTGCCGTCGACCAGCACCATCGCCGGCTCGACGCCGAGCGCATCGACGGCGCGCTCCATCGCCAGCATCCGCGCCCAGAAGATGTTGAGGCTGTCGATCTCCTCGACCGAGGCGATGCCGACGCCGACCTGGGCGACCTTGCGAAGCCGCGCGCAGATCGCCTCGCGGACCGCCTCCGGCAGCTGCTTGGAATCGTCGATTCCGCGCGGAAAGCGATCGCGGTCGAGGATGACGGCGGCCGCCACGACCGGGCCCGCGAGCGGCGCGCAGCCCGCCTCGTCGACGCCGGCCAGCGGGGTCGGATGCGGTATTTCAAGCTTGAAACAAGGCCGCGCCATGGTCCGTCATGCTAAGCCGAATGAACCGCCGCCGGCCAGAGCAAGTCGCTCTAACGGCGACTTTTCTTGTGGACAGATTCCCAGGGGCTGAGGCCGAGCGTGTGGCCGATCGGGCCGTGCCCCCCGCCAAAGCCGGGCGCGGCGCGCAGGGCGGCCTGGACGAAGAGCAGGGCTTCCTGGACGGCCCGGTCGAGCGGGAGGCCGGCGCCGAGGCCGGCGGCGGCGGCGCTCGCCAGCGTACAGCCGGTGCCGTGCGTGTCGGCCGTGTCGAGCCGCTGGGTGTCCCGCCGGACGACGGTGCCGTCGCGCGCGAGCAGATCGGTGACGACCGCCCCGTTGCCATGCCCCCCCTTGGCAAGCACCGCGCAGCCGTGCCGGCGATGGATCGACAGGGCCGCCTCGACGATGTCGTCCTCGCCGCGCATGCGCCGCCCCGCCAGCACCTCGAGCTCGGGCAGGTTGGGCGTCGCCAGGGTCGCGATTCCCAGCAGGCGCTCGAAGGCGGCGATCGTCGCCGCATCCGCCAGCCGCGAGCCGCTGGTCGCGATCATCACCGGATCGAACACGATCGGCGCCTCGATCTCCGCCAGCCGGTCGGCGAGGGCCCCGGCGGTCTTCGCCGTGCCGATCATGCCGATCTTGACCGCATCGACGCCGATATCGTCGACCACCGCGTCGATCTGCTTCAGCACCATGTCGGCGGGCACCGTCATCACCTCGTCGACGCCGACCGTATTCTGGGCGGTGATCGCGGTGATCGCGGTCATCGCGAAGCCGCCGAACATGGTCACGGTCTTGATGTCGGCCTGGATGCCGGCGCCGCCGCCGGAGTCCGAGCCGGCGATGATCAGCACTCTCGCCGGCTTCATTTGGGCCCCTTGCGTTCCATCGACGGCGGATATTTCGCCAGCAGCGGCGC
>JAYRLF010000401.1:0-3623 GCA_041905385.1 Allosphingosinicella sp. | reverse complement strand
GCCCGCTCCCCCCCCCGACCTCCCCGCGCTTACCTTGTTGGGAGGCCGGGTGGGGGAGCGGGCTGGTGCGACCCCGCCGCGCGAGCGGCCAGAACGCCGCGTTGATTAGGTCTTAACTCCGGTCGGTTAGGACTCGGCCGGCCCTCACAGGGCGGTTGGAGACCGAATTGCTGCATCCGGGTACGCTGATTGCCGCCGGCGCGCTCGACCTATGGGTCGGGCCGGGGGCGTCGGCTGCGCTCGATGGGGCGGCCGCCGCCGCGGCGCCGGCGCTCGGTTTCCTGCGCGCGGCCTGGTTCGAGGCGGCGGCCGAGCAGGGAATGCTGGCGACCCTGGTGGCGCGGCGTCCGGCGGGCGGCGGCGCGATCGCCGCCTTGCCCCTGCTGCCGCGCAAGATCGGTCCGCTGACGATCCGCGAGGTCGCCGGCAGCTACTGGCCCTATCGCAGCGTCCCGCTCGCGCTCGATGCGGGCGACGACGAGCTCGATACGCTGCTCAGCGCACCGGAATCGCGTGCCGCACTCGGCCGCGCCTGGCGGATCGGCCCCGTCTATGCGGACGATCCTGCCGCCACCCGGCTCGACGCGGCCGCCCGGCGCAATGGCTGGCAGGTGATCCGTCGCGTGCGCGGGACCTGCTTCATGGTCGATATTGCCTCCCTGACCGCGGCCGGCCCCTGGCCGAGCAGCAAGACCCTGCGCAAGAATCGCTGGCTCGAGCGCAAGCTCGCAGAGTCCGGCGACCTCGAATTCCGGCGGGTCGGCGGCAGCGGCTGGACCGGCGAGGCGTTCGACATGCTCGCCGCGATCGAGGCGGAAAGCTGGCAGGGGCGTGCCGATGCCGGCAAGGACACCAAATTCCTCAGCCCCGCCAATCGCCACATCTGGGAATGCGCGGTCGCCGATCCGCTGCTGGCCGGAGATCTCGGCGCCAATATCCTGACCGTCGGTGGGACACCGGCCGCCTTCACCTTCACCTTGCGCGCGGGCGACACTCTCCATGTCATCGCCAACAGTTATTCGGAGCGATTCGCCGCCCAGAGCCCCGGGCGCGTGCTGCTCTATCGCGAATTCCAGCAGGCGGCCGAAGCGGGCGTGCGGACGATCGGCTGGGGCGCCGGCGACCCGGGCTACAAGAGCGAGATGGGCGCGCAGCCCGGACCGGCGATCCTCGATCTGCTGTTCGTCCGCGGCAAGCCGCTGGCGAGGCTGGCGAACAGATTCTGGCGCTAGCCGCTAGCGTCGCAGCCGGCGCAGCATCCCTCCGGCGCCGACAGCGCCGACGAGGCGCTTCGCCAGCGCCACGCTGCCGTCAAATCCGTTCAGCAGATGGCCGATCGCCAGATTGGCCAGCCCCGGCCGGACCAGCAACAGGTCGACGCAATCGACCGCGCCGGTCGAGAACAGGCGCTTGTGCTGGCCTTCGCCTTCGGTGAAATCGAACTGGTCGAAGGCGCGCTCGGCCATCAGCTGCCGCATCGCCTCGAGCTGCAGCACGGTGCCCGGCGAGAGATCGGCGAATTCCGGATCATAGCCGAGATAGGCGTAGATCAAGGTCGCGCCTTCGGCCGGCGCATAGAGATAGGCGATCGGCCGGCCGTCGAGCTGGAGCAGCCAGCCGCGGGCGAGCCCGGCGCGGGCGAGGCGGCGCATCTGCGCCAATGCCTCCGCGCCGTCGGGCAGGCCGGCATCGAGCAGCCGCTCCTGATAGGTCAGCGCCGAGACCGAGCGCGCAGCGCGGTGGAAGGCCACCATCTCCTCCTCCGAGGCGAAGGCGCGCAGGTCGATCGACCCGCCCGAACGCTCGGCGAAACGCTTCAGCTTGCGCTTGCAGGTCGACCGGCTCTTTGCGGAGAAGCTGCCGAGATACTCCTCGAAGCTCTGGTCGAGCCGGGCATGGTAGCGGCGGTAACGCTGGCGGACGAACGCCCGCAGCCCGGAGCCCTGGACGAGCCGCGCCGCTATGGCTTCGGGCAAGGCGGTGACGAGATAGCCGTGCTGGTCGGGCGCGAGCGGCGGCAGCGTCGGCCGGGTGCCGGCGAGCGCTTCCGCCAGAGTCAGCCGCAAGCGGACCAGGCGCCGGCGCAGCGTGAACAGGGTGCGCGCGCCGATCCTGAGCGGCAGCGCGGTATCAGTCGGCATCGACCGCCATGCCCGCCACCGCGATCAGCGGCGGCGCCGCCGCGATGCCGGCCGCGATCGCCGGCTGCTCGTAGCGGATCGCGCCCCAGGCCTGCTCGGCCATCCGCCAGGCGATGCGCGCGCGGTCGGGCGGCAGCGGAACCGCGTCCGGCGCGCCCAGCGCCGGCGGCAGCGCCGCGAAGCGCGTCGTTTCCATGGTCTCGCGATTCGCGTCGAGGAACGCGCAGAGGCTGTCGAAGCGGCCGCGGACGAGCCGGTTGATCCGCTTGCCGTCGCGGGTGGCAAGCTCGAAGCTGTGGCTGACGATTGTGGTGAGCCGATGTTGGTTGCGATCGGCGTGGTGCAGGGCGGCCTGCATCTCGGCGGCGGACAAGGCGCAGAGCTGGAGCGGCCTGAGACCGCCATCGGGTCGGCGGATCTGGCCGACCGGAACCTCGACCACGCCATGGCAGGCGATCGGATCTATTTGCGCCGGATCGAGCGGCAGCGCGCTCGGCCAGGGATGATCGGCGCCGTTGTGGCTGCTGTCATAGCTGATGCCGAGCTCGGCGAGGGCGGTCAGGGTGTCGGCGTCGGCGGCGAAGCTGCCCGATCGGAACGCGACCGCCGTCGGCGCCCCGGCCTCGACCAGCAAATTGCGCGCGGTCTCGATCAGGGCGCGCTGTTCCGCCGCGTCGAATGCGGTCAGCTCGAAGCGGGCCTTGTCGCCATTGCCATGCGCCAAATCGTGCCAGAAGCTGTGCAGGTGCAGCTGCACCTCCTGGCCCGCCTCGAGGATCGGCTCGACCATGCGCTTGATCGGCTCCGGCCCGTAGACCAGCGCCGGCATCGGATCGACGAAGAAGCAGGCGTCGAGACCGTGCCGGCGCAGGACCTCGAGCTGGTAGGTGAGGCCGACCCCGCAGGGCTCGCAGGACAAAGCGAAATTGTCGCGCCAGTCGGCGCCCTGCGCGAAATGCCGCCAGGTCAGCTCGGTGTCGATCGTCAGCAGCACGCGCGTCGCCATCGTCGCAGCCATAGCCGGCGAAGCGAAAGGAAAGGTAAAGAGTGGCAATCCGCGCCGTTCGGCCGGCTTAAGGTTCAGACCTTAGAACAGCCGCCAGCCGAGCTGCACGCCGACCGCCAAATCGGGCGCGCTCTCGCTCAGGCCGGCCCGACCGGTCAGGCCAAGCGAGACGCGGTCGCTGAGGCTCGCCTCGATGCTGCTCGCAATCAGGCGCTCGTCGCCGATTGCCGCGCTCGCGGCCTGGGCGTGGCCGTAGGCGAGGCTGCCGCGCAGTCCACGGCCGAACTGCCAGCCGATGCCGCCGCGCCCGGCGAGGCTGTTGCGCAGGCGATAGGCATCGGGATCGCCCGGCATGGTGTAGCTCAACGACAGGAACGGCGTGACCGCGCCGAAGCGCCGCGCCGCCTCGGCCGCGACGGAGACGTCCGTCTCGCCGGTACCGAGGCCGCGGCGCGCGGACGCGGTCGGCAGCTTGA
>JAYRLF010000018.1:0-23322 GCA_041905385.1 Allosphingosinicella sp. | reverse complement strand
GATACAGTCGGACAGCGTGCTCAGGGCCCAGGCCCTCGCAGCCTATGAATGCATTCCCTCGCTCGACGATTATGGCGAGCTGATGCGGCTGATCCTCGCCGAGGTGTCGCTTCTGACCGAGAAATATCGGCTCGTGCGGCGCCACGACATCCCGCACATCAAGGAGCTGGCCGGCCTGCTCGACGTCTTCTGGCAGGAGGTCGAGACCGATCTCGCCAGCCGCGCCAAGCCGGCGCCCGACCCGGAGCCGATGCCGCCTCCGCCCCCGGAAAATCGCGCCCTGTTCCGCACCAATGGCCCGCAAGCCGCCAGCGCCGCCGAGATGGAGGCGATGCACAAGCCGGTCTTCCACACGGCCGACTTCGCGGATCGATAGGGCCGGGGGGGTCCGCCGCACCCAGCCTTTCCCGACGCGATCGGGGGCGCTATGCCGCGCCCATGTCCGAAGCCGCCATTGCGATCCGCGACCTCCAGAAGACCTATCAGGGCGGCAAGCGCGCGCTCGACGGCATTACCCTCGACGTGCCGCGGGGCGGCATATTCGGCCTGCTCGGCCCGAACGGCGCCGGCAAGTCGACCCTGATCAACATCCTCGCCGGCCTCGTCACCAAGACCGGCGGCAGCGCCTCGATCTGGGGCTTCGACATCGACCAGCATCCGCGCAACGCCAAGCGCTCGATCGGCATCGTCCCGCAGGAGATATTGTTCGATCCCTTCTTCACCCCGAAGGAAGCGCTCGAGATCCAGGCCGGCCTCTACGGCATCCCCAGGCCGCAGCGCCGCACCGACGAGCTGCTGCGCGCGGTCCGGCTCGAGGACAAGGCCGACGCTTATGCCCGCACCCTGTCGGGCGGCATGAAGCGCCGGCTGCTGGTCGCCAAGGCGATGGTCCATTCGCCGCCGATCCTGGTGCTCGACGAGCCGACCGCCGGCGTCGACGTCGAACTGCGCCAGCAGCTCTGGGACTATGTCCGCAGCCTTCATGCGCAGGGCGTCACAGTGGTGCTGACCACCCATTATCTCGAAGAGGCCGAGGAGCTGTGCGACCGGATCGCGATCATCAATCACGGCCGCCTGATCGCCAATGAGGCGACCCGGACCCTGGTCGGCATGGCGCAGGAGAAGGTGGTCGAGGTGGTGGTCGACCGCGACGTCGCCGCCGCGCTGGAAGCCCCTTGCTTCGACAAGGTCGAGCTGACCGGCGAGCGCACGCTCGCGATCACCTACCGCAAGGACCGGGTCAATGCCGGCGAGGTGCTGGCGGCGCTGCAGCGCGAAGGGCTCGGCATCGTCGACGTCTCGACCCGCGAGGCCGATCTCGAGGACGTCTTCCTCAACCTGACCCGGGCGGCGGCCGAGTGAGCGGGCAGAACTGCCCGTTCTGCGGCGCGGACATCCATCCCAATCCGCGTTACCCGAATCGCCTGTGCCGGACATGCATCGGCCGCGCCCGATCGGCGGACGGCCGGCCGCTGCGCTTCCTCAACGAGAGCTTCAGCGGCGGATTCATCGCGCGCTATGCCGACACGGACGAGGAGCATCCTGGGCACGATTGTTATGTCGACGGCAAGCTGTGCCGCGCGGACGAGGAATATATGGGAACGATCGTGGTCATTCCGGTGAGCAAGGGCGATGCCTGACCGCGCCCACGACGTCATCATCATCGGCTCCGGCGCCGCCGGCCTGACCGCGGCGCTCAACCTCGCCCAGCGCTTCAAGGTGGCGGTGATCGCCAAGGGCGGCCTGTCCGAAGGCGCGACCGGCTGGGCCCAGGGCGGCATCGCCGCCGTGCTCGAGCCCGGCGACACGTTCGAAAGCCATATCGACGACACGATCACCGCCGGCGCCGGCCTCAACGATCGCGCCACGGTCGAGTTCGTGGTCGAGAATGCACCCGCCGCGATCGCGCGGCTCGCCGAGCTCGGCGTGCCGTTCAACGCCGACAGCGACGGCGAGGGCTGGCACCTCACCCGGGAGGGCGGCCACAGCCACCGCCGCATCGTCCATGTCGACGACGCCACCGGCTGGGCGGTGCAGCAGGCGCTCGAGCGCGCCGCTGCCGCCAATCCCAACATCACCCTGGTTCCCGACATGGTCGCGATCGACCTCGTCACCAGCCGTCATGGCGAGCGCTATTCGGGCGATGGCCATGTCTGGGGCGTCTACGCGCTCAACCGGACGCGGGGCCGGGTCGAGACCTTCACGGCGCGCGCGACCATCCTCGCCACCGGCGGCGCGGGCCGGGTCTATCTCTTCTCGACCGCGCCGCGCGGCGCGACCGGCGACGGCATCGCCATGGCGTGGCGGGCGGGCTGCCGCGTCTCCAACATGGAGTTCATGCAGTTCCACCCGACCTGCCTCTACAATCTCGAGGTCAAGAACTTCCTGATCACCGAGGCCGTGCGCGGCGAGGGCGGCCAGCTCAAGATCCCCGAGACCGGCCACCGCTTCATGCCCGAGTTCGACGAGCGCGAGGAGCTCGCGCCGCGCGACATCGTCGCCCGCGCGATCGACCATGAGATCAAGCGGCTCGGCCTCGATTATGTCCACCTCGACATCAGCCACAAGCCGGCCGAGTTCGTCCGCGAGCATTTCCCGAACATTCACGCCAAATTGCTCGGCCTCGGCATCGACATCACCACCGACCCGATCCCGGTCGTGCCGGCCCAGCATTATACCTGCGGCGGCGTCGTCATCGACCTCGACGGCCGCACCGATCTGCCCGGCCTCTATGCGGTCGGCGAGGTCAGCCAGTCCGGCCTGCACGGCGCCAACCGGCTCGCCTCCAATTCGCTGCTCGAATGCTTCGTGTTCGGCGAGGCCGCCGCCCGGCACATCACCGCCTGCTGGGACGAGCTGCCCGCGCCGCCGCCGATTCGGCCATGGGACGAAAGCCGGGTCACCGATTCCGACGAGGAGGTGGTGATCAAGCAGAACTGGACCGAGATCCGCCGCTTCATGTGGAACTATGTCGGCATCGTCCGCACCACCAAAAGGCTCGAGCGCGCCCAGCATCGGATCAAGCTGTTGACCGAGGAGGTCGAGGATTATTACGGCCATTTCCGGGTCACCCCGGACCTGGTCGAATTGCGCAACCTGCTGCAATGCGCCGAGCTGATCGTGCGCTCGGCGCTCAAGCGCAAGGAAAGCCGCGGCCTGCACTATACGCTCAACTATCCGAAGACGCTGGCGCGCGCGGCCGACACGATCCTGACGCCGTGACCAGCCTCAGCCTGTTCGATCAGGATCTGCGCGGGCTGCTCACCCGGATGATCGCCGAGCGCGGCCATGCGCCGGCCAATGCTGAGCTGGCCGAGGCCGCCGGCGCCGATCTGGCGACCGTGGAAGCGTCACTCCGCCGCCTGCACGATAGCCATTCGCTCCAGCTCCATCCGCACGTCTGCCGGCCCTGGGTCGTCCATCCGTTCGCGCTGACCGCGGGCGGCTGCTGGGTCGAGACCGCGCAGCGCGGCTATTGGGCGAATTGCCTCTATTGCGGCCTCGGCATCGCCGCCCTGCTCGACACGGACGCGGTGCTGACCGCGCGCCTCGGCGGCGAGGGCGAGACGCGCAGATGGCGCGTCGAGGGCGGCGCGCTGCGCGACACGGACGGCGTTTTCCACCTCTTCATCCCGGTCGCGCGCTGGTGGGACAATGTCATCGCCGCCTGCGCCTCGTTCCAGCCCTTCGCCGACGAAGCCGAGATCGAACCTTGGTGCGCGCGTCACGACATGGCGCGCGGCGCCGTCCTTTCGATGGACTCGCTCTGGCGTTTTGCGTCGGACTGGTACGGATCCTATCTGCGAGGGCCGTGGCGCAAGCGCAGCGCCGACGACGTGCGGGCGTTGTTCGGCCGGCACGGTCTCACCGGGTCCTTCTGGGAGATTTAGGGCCTGAGGAAACGCTGCAGCGCTGTGTGGAAGCGTGACGGCTGGTCGAGCATCACCATATGGCCGGCGCCGTCGATCCGCACCAGCTGCGCGCCGCGGGCCGGGGCGTAGGCCGATGTGAACTGGCGGTCGATCGCGGCGCGGGCGCGGGGATCGGGCGAGGCGTAGACGATCGTCAGCGGTGCCCGGATTCGCGGCAGCTGCGGCGTCATGTCGGTCGCGGCCAGCTCGTGCATCGCCCGGCCGACCACGTCGGCGTCGCTGCGCCGGTTGGTCGAGCTGGGCGGGGTGAAGGCGTTCATGATGTTGGCGAACAGCCGCTGTCCGCCCGGGCTCGAGATCATGTTGCGGAAGCTGTTGGTCAGCGGGCCCCAGCCGGCGGCCGTGCCGCCCAGCAGGCCGGCCGGTTGCGGCAGCATGTCGACCACCATGATCCGGCCGGCCAGATCGGGCCGGCGCGCGCCGATCATCATCGCCAATATGCCGCCCATCGAATGGCCGACGATCGCCGGCCGCCTGAGGCCGCGCGCCTCGATATAGCGGATGATCTCGTCGGCGATCGGGCCGACCACCGCACCGGTCCTGTTGCCGCGCGCCGGCTCGCCCGCAAAGCCGGCGACGTTGAGCAGATGGTAGCGATAGCCCGGCACGGCGGCGACGGTGCCGTTCCAGACGCCGCGGCCCGCGGTGAGGCCGGGAATCAAGAGAACGTCCGGGCCGTTGCCCTGGACCTGGACCGAGAATCGTGTCGGTTCCCAGCGCTGGGCGATCGCGGGCACGGGCGCGACCAGGCCGAAGGCGAGGCCCGAGACCATGAAGTTTCGGCGATTCATACCCATATCAATGGCTTCCGAAGTTTGAACGCCGCATGACCCTGAACGGGCGCACGTGGCGGTTTGCAGCCGCAACGCACTGGTCTATCCCTCCGCTCATGTCCTCCCAGCACCTCTATCTCGTCGACGGCTCGTCCTACATTTTCCGCGCCTTTCACAGGCTGCCGCCCCTGACCAACAAGTTCGGCCTCAATGTCGGCGCAGTCTACGGCTACACGACGATGCTGTGGAAGCTGGCCGATAGCCTCAACAAGGAGGAGGGGCCGACTCATCTCGCCGTCATCCTCGACGCGTCGGAGAGCACCCACCGCAACCAGATGTACGACCAGTACAAGGCGAACCGGCCGCCGCCGCCGCCCGAGCTGGTCCCGCAATTCCCGTTGATCCGCGACGCCACCCGCGCCTTCTCGATTCCTTGCATCGAGCAGGACGGGCTCGAGGCCGACGACATCATCGCCTGCTATTCCAAGGCCGCGCTCGAGGCCGGCTGGAAGGTCACGATCGTCTCGTCGGACAAGGACCTGATGCAGCTGATCGAGCCGGGCCTCGACATGCTCGACACGATGAACGACCGCCGGATCGGCCGCGACGAGGTGATCGAGAAATTCGGCGTGCCGCCCGAGCAGGTCGGCGAGGTGCTCGCTTTGATGGGCGACAGCGTCGACAACGTCCCCGGCGTGCCGGGTGTCGGCCCCAAGACCGCCTCGCAGCTGATCCAGCAATATGGCGACGTCGAGAATGTCCTCGCCCATGTCGAGGAGATCACCAAGCCGAAGCTCAAGGCCAATCTGATCGAGCATGCCGAGATGGCGCGGCTGTCGCGCGAGCTGGTCCGGCTGGTCTGCGACGCGCCTTTGCCGGAACCGCTCGAGGATCTGGCGATGAAGGGGATTCCCGAGGAGCCGCTGCGCGAGTTCCTCGATCATCACGGCTTCCGCTCCTTGCTCGCCCGGCTCGGCGCGAGCGCGCAGGCGGCCGCGCCGGCGCCGAGCGCCGCGGCAACCCAGGCTGAGGTCCGGCCCGAGCCGAAGATTGATCGCTCGCTCTACGAGACCGTCACCGAGGAGGCGGCGCTCGAACGGTGGATCGCGGCGATCCGCGCCAAGGGACGGGTGGCGATCGACACCGAGACCGACGGGCGCGACTGCGTCACCGCCCGCCTGGTCGGGATCAGCCTCGCCACCGACTGCAACCAGGCCTGCTACATTCCGCTCGAACATGGCGGCGACGATCTGCTCGCCGAGCGGCCGCCGCAGCTGCCGGTCGCTTTGGTCCTCGAGCGGCTGAAGCCGGTGCTCGAGGATCCGGCGATCCTCAAGATCGGCCACAATCTCAAGTTCGACTGGGTCGTGCTGGAACGGCGCGGCATCCGCCTCGCGCCCTATGACGACACGCTCGTGATGAGCTTCAATCTCGATGCCGGCGGCCTCAACAGCCATTCGCTGGACGATCTCGCCAAGAAGCATCTCGACCACGAGTGCATCCCGTACAAGGCGCTGTGCGGCACCGGCCAGAAGCAGATCACCTTCGACAAGGTGCCCGTCGACAAGGCGACCGAATATGCGGCCGAGGATGCCGACGTCGCGCTGCGGCTATGGGTGCGGTTCAAGGCGCGCATGCCGTTCGAGCGGACGACCCGGGTCTACGAGCTGGTCGACCGGCCGATGGTCGCCGTGATCGGCGAGATGGAGCGCGACGGGGTCAAGGTCGACCGCGAGGTGCTGAAGGCGCTGTCGGCCGAGTTCAACGTCCAGATCGCCGAGCTGGAGGAGAAGATTTGCGGCGAGGCGGGCTGCCGCTTCACGATCGGCAGTCCGCAACAATTGGGCGACATATTGTTCAACAAGATGGGCCTGTCCGGCGGCCGCAAGGGCAAGTCCGGCACCTGGTCGACCGACGTCACCGAGCTCGAGCGGCTGTCGCGCGAGGGCGTGCCGATCGCCGCGCTCATCCTGGAATGGCGCCAGCTGTCCAAGCTCAAATCGACCTATACCGACGCGCTGCAGGAGCAGATCAACAGCCGCACCGGCCGGGTCCACACCAGCTACAGCCTGTCCGGGGCGCAGACCGGCCGGCTCGCCTCGACCGACCCCAATCTGATGAACATCCCGATCCGGACCGAGATCGGCCGCCGCATCCGCGACGCCTTCATCGCCGAGCCGGGCCATGTCGTGATGTCGGCCGACTACAGCCAGATCGAGCTGCGGCTCGCCGCCCATATCTGCGACGTGCCGCAGCTGCGCGAGGCGTTCGCCGCCGGCGCCGACATCCACAACATGACCGCCGGCGAATTGTTCGGCGAGGTCAATCGCGACACCCGCGCCTCGGCCAAGACGATCAATTTCGCGATCCTCTACGGCATCTCGCGCTGGGGCCTGGCGCAGCGGCTCGGCACCACCGCAGACGAGGCGCAGGCGATCATCGACCGTTATTTCGACCGCTTCCCGGGCATCCGCAACTATATCCACGAGACGCTGACCAGGGCGCGCGAGACGCTGTTCACCACCACTTTGTTCGGCCGCAAGACCCACTTCCCGCGGATCAAGAGCCACGTCCAGCACGAGCGGCAGGGCGCCGAGCGCGCCGCGATCAACGCGCCGATCCAGGGCACCGCCGCCGACATCATCAAGCGGGCAATGGCGCGCGTCCATCCGGCGCTCGCGGCGAAAGGGTTGGGCGGCGTGCGGATGCTGCTCCAGGTCCATGACGAATTGGTGTTCGAGGTGCCGGAGGATCAGGTCGACCGGGCCGAGGCCGTGGTGCGCCAAGTGATGGAAAGCGCCGCCGAGCCGGCGATCAGGCTGAGCGTGCCGCTCGGCGTCGAGATCGGCACGGGCCCCAATTGGGGCGCGGCGCATTGAGCAGCCCGCCCGACGGCGAAAAGGACGACATCGCCGCGCTGGCCAAAGGCGGCCGAACCAACTTCTTCGGTTTCATCCTGCGGCTCGCGGCGCGGCTGCCCTTCCTGTTCATCGCCGGCCGCTATTACGGCCCTGACCTGCTCGGCCGCTTCGCTTATGCGATCATCGTCATCGAGCTCGCCGCCCAGCTCGCGACGCTCGGCCTGAAGCGCGGCCTCGCGCAGCAGCTCTCGACCACCGATCAGCCGCACGATTGCGTCGTCGCCGACGGCCTGCTCGCCGCCTTCATCGCCTCGGCGGCGGCGAGTGCGATCCTGATGATCTTTCCGCAGGCGATGTTTCCGGCCGGCGACATACGCGGCGCGGAATGGCTGCTGCCCCTGGTGATCTTCGGCATCGCCGGCGCCGACGTCGCGCTCGCCGCTCTGGCCTACCGTCATGACGTCGCTTCGACGGTGCACGTCCGCGCCATCGTCGAGCCGTGGACGATCAGCATAGCCGCCTTCGCGATGATCTTCCTTTCGTCGCGCGACGGCCTGATCATCGCCTATGTCATCTCGATCGCGGCGGGGCTCCTCACCGCTTTCTGGCGTCTGTTTCGCAATTATGGCCGCCCGCACGGCTGGCGGCCCAATCCCGCCGCGGTGATGGCGATGGCGCGGCGCAACATTCCGCTCGCCGCGGCGGATGCGATCGAATGGGGCTCGCGCCGGCTCGACATCGCAATCCTCGGCCTCTTCGTCGCGCCTTATTATGTCGGCGTCTATTACGTCGCCCAGCAGGTCGCCTCGCTGCCGCAGAAATTGAAGACCAGCTTCGATCCGATCCTCGCGCCGGTCATCACCCAGAAGCTCGCCGAGGGCGACAAGGCCGCGGTCGCTCGGCAGGTCAAGCAGGTCGGTTTCTGGATCATCGCCGCCCAGGCCGGGATCGCGCTGTCGCTCGGCATTCCGGGCGAGGCGGTGATGGGCCTGGTCGGGCCGCAATTCGTCGGCGGCACCGCCGCGCTCGCCTTCCTGCTTGCGGCCGAAGCGGTGGCGGCGACGGCAGCGGTCTCCGAAGCGGCGCTTGTCTATGTCGCGCGGCACCGCAATCTGCTGATCTCGCTGCTGATGCTCGCGGTCCAGGCGGCGCTGACCGTCGCGATCATCGTCGGGCTGAATGTCGCCGGCTGGCCCGAAGACCCGAACCAGCGCCAGGCTTTCCAGGCGGCGGGCGCGGCGCTCGGTCTGACCCTCGCGCTCGGCCTTGCCTCGGTCCTTAAGTCGAACCTGCTCGCCCATCTGCTCGGCGCGCCGGTCCAGGGCTGGCGCTGGTCGCTGATCTGGGCGGCGGCGGCCGCCAGCGTCGTCGGCTTCGCCTTCACCGCGCTGCCGAAAAGGTTCGAATGGAGCGAATTGCTGATCGGCGTGCCGGTGATCCTGCTCACCTTCGGCTATGTCATCTGGCGGCGCGGCTTCACCGCCGAAGACCGCGCCCTGTTCCGCCGCCACCAGGGCGAGGAACCGACGCTGCCGGCGCCGGGCACGAGCGAAAAGAGCTGATTGTCGGCACCGGCCGCCGCGTCGCGCTATCGACCGTCTGTGCTCCGTCGATGCCGTCCATTTTCGCGCAGAGACGCAGAGACGCGGAGAGGTCACTGCAATTGGAAAACCGCAAGGCCCGTTCGATCGCGCGCAGGCCAAAAGCGGCCTGCGGCCCCAATCATCACGTGGGCATGCACGGTGCCTTCATCCGCGCTGGTCTCTCCGCGTCTCTGCGTCTCTGCGCGCCAAAATAGAGAATTGGAGCCGCGCGGCGCTCACCGTGTTTCGGCACCGGTATCAGCGGAAAAATGAAAACTTCAGCAGACCTGGGTCTGGTCGAGCCATTGCGAGGTGAGCTGGGCGAGCGAGGCGGTGTGCGTGCGCACCTCCTCGGGCCGGCGCGCGCGATGCGCGGCGCGCAGATAGTCGAGCTGGACCGACATGGATTCGAGCCGCCCCTTCGCGCTCGGATCGGCCGAGGGCGCGGCGCTGGCGTGGAGCGCGCGCTGGATCAGCGGATCGAGGCGCGACGGAATGCGAGTGCCTCGCGACCGGACCATCTCCTGCATCGCGTCGAAAATACCGAGCGCGACCGAGCCGCTGACCCCGTGCTGCCATGTCCCCCTGTCGTCCATTGCGAGCCCTCCTTTAATCCCGCAATCGTGAACGGCCTCGGTTAAATCCGCGTAAACCGCATGGACGTTTCTTTCCGGAATCCAACAGGCCCGTTCGGCCTCGTCTCTCGGCGGTACCGGGCCCCGGACGTGAAAAAAACGATCTAACGGCCAATTAACACCGGTTTCGTTATACAATCCGTTAACCATTTCCCTTCAGAGATCGTTTCGACGCGTAAACGTGCGCCACAGGGGGGAATGCGTGGATCAACAGGATCAATCCTGTCCGGGGAGTCTTGCGGCGGTCGCGCCGCCGTCCGGCACGACCGCAATCGACAGCGATGCGATCATCGTCGGGGCCTCGCCGGCCATGGCCGCGGTTCGCCAGCTGGTCCGCTGCGTCGCGCCGAGCAACGCGTCGGTGCTGCTGACCGGTCCCTCGGGAAGCGGCAAGGAAGTGCTCGCCCGCGCGGTTCATCTGCAGAGCGATCGCGCCGACGGCCCGTTCGTCGCCGTCAATTGCGGCGCCATCCCGCGCGAGCTGCTCGAATCCGAGCTGTTCGGGCATGAAAAGGGTGCCTTCACCGGTGCCCATGCCCAGCGCAAGGGCCGCTTCGAGGAAGCGCATGGCGGCACGCTGTTTCTCGACGAGATCGGCGACATGCCGGCCGACATGCAGGTCAAGCTGCTGCGCGTGCTCGAGGAGCGCGCCGTGCAGCGCGTCGGCGGGCGCGGCCTGGTCGAGGTCGACGTCCGCATCGTCGCGGCCACCCATCGCGACATCGAAGCGGCGATCGACAGCGGCAAGTTCCGCGAGGATCTGTTCTACCGCCTCGCCGTCTTTCCGATCGAGGTCCCGTCGCTCGCCGAACGCGTCGCGGATATCCCCGCTCTGGCCGATCATTTCCTGGACCGCTCCGGCAAGGCCGGGACGGTCCGTTTCACCGAATCCGCCTACGAACGGCTCGCCCTTCACGGCTGGCCCGGCAATGTCCGCGAGCTCAGGAATTTCGTCGAGCGCGCCGCGATCATGTTCGCCGGGCGCGCTGTCGGCGCCGACGAGGCAGGCGCCTTGCTGCTGCGCCGCGGCCGGCTGAGCGCCGCCGAGCATGCCGCCCTCTGGCAGGCGACCGAGGGCGCGCCGGTACCCGCCGCTGCCGAAACCTCCGCCGTCGTCGTCCCGATCCGCGCCGAAGCGCCCGTCGACGTCGACCTGGGCCAGCCGGTCGCGCTGCGCGAGATGCTGGCCGAGATCGAGCGCCGCTATATCGAGCAGGCGCTGTCGGCGTCCGAAGGCGTCATCGCCGACGCCGCCCGGATGCTGTCGCTGCAGCGCACGACCCTGATCGAGAAGATGCGCAAATATGAGATGAAGGCGGCCTAGCTGCGTCTATCCCCGTGAGTCTTTCCGGCGGAAGCCGGAACCCATGAACACCGAATTGGCAAAAGCTCGCAGGCGGTATTCCTCGATCCCGACTGCCGTGGGGACGACTCCTTGTCATCCGATCACGCGATCGGCCCCGAGCCCTTCTGCCCGATCGCATCCCAGGCGTTCGCGATCTCGCTCAGCATCGCCCGCGCATCCTCGATCGACTGGGCCTGGCCGTCGCGGCCGCCGGCGACGACCAGGCGGCGCGCCTCGCGATAAATGGCGAGCAGGCCCTTGGCGATCTCGCCGCCCTTGTCGAAATCGAGGCTGGTCTCGAGCGCGGTCAGGATCGCCAGCGCCTTGGACTGGCGCTGGCCGCGCTGCAGATAGTCGCCGCGATCGGCCGCCAGCGCCATCGCCTCGAGCGCCTTCAGCAGCTCCTCATACATCATCTGCACCAGCTTGTGCGGCGAGGCGCCTTCGATCCGGCTGCCCACGCTGACATTCTGATAGGAGGCGGTTGCGCCGAACCGGCCGCGCTGCATGTACATATTCACTCCCTGCTTACTGGCGCTCAGTCGCTATCCTTGGCCCACATCTTGATCTGCTGATCGAGATAGGACTGGGTGGCCTTGAAGGCCGAAACCTGTTTGTCCATCGCCGTGAACGTGGCGAGCAACCGGTCGTAATATTTGGCCGAGCGTGTCTCGAGCGCCTCGCGCTCTTCCGCCAAGCGACGCGATTCCGCGGACAATTTCTCTTCCGACGTCGACAGCGGCCCGTTTCGTGCCCGCAACGCATCGCGGATCGCCTCGAGCGCACCGCCGAGGCCCGGATCGATCGTGATCGTGGCGCTCGACACGGCGCCGCTGACGCCGAGGATCAGGCCGACCGCGGCCGAATTCGACGGCGCGATCAGGTTGGAGCCGACCGCGGTCAAGGCAACGCCGTCCAACTTACCTGACGCGGGTGTCGCGCCCGCGGCTGGAACCACGTCGGTGATCGTGTAGGTGCCCGGCTTCACCTTGCCGGCCAGGCTCTTGATCGTCAGCATCGTGCTGGAGCTCGACTGCGACGGATTGAACAAGGCTTCGACGCCTTCCGGATTGTCCGCCAAAGCCTTCTGCAACTGCGTCGTGTTGACGCCGAGCGAGCCGTCGCGATTGGTGCGCACGCCGATCTCGGCGAGCGTATGCGGACCGTCACCGGCGCTGGCGAGAACCATAGTGGGCAGCTGGGACAAGCGGCGCTGCAATTCGCGCACCCCGAGATCGCCACGAAGCGCGCCGCTCTCGCCCGACGGATCCGCCTTGGTCGCATCGCGGATCATCGTCATCAGCTCATTATAGGCGCTGACGAAATCCTGCACCGCCTGGCCGATCGCGGCCGTCGGGCGAGTGACGCCGATCGACACGATCGTGCCCGGCTTGGCGGTCTTGAGATCGATCTGCACCCCGGGGATGAGATCGTTGAAGCTGTTCGTGGCGCGCTTGACCTCGACGCCGTCGAGCTTGATGACCGCGTCCTTGGCTTCCTGCGCGACGTCCATTGCGGCCGAGGCGAAGCGCTCGAGGCCGCTCGTCGTGCCGCCGGCGACCGACAGGGTGAAGGCGTTGGCTTCGCCGGTCGGGCCTTTGACCACCAGGCGGGCGCCGTTCGCGTCGGTGACCACGCTCGCGGTCACGCCCGCCTCGCTGGCATTGATAGCGCGGGCGAGCCCGTCGAGATTGTCGTTGGCGGCGTCGATCGTGACGTCGAAACTGCCTTCGGGCGTGGTGATGGTCAGGACGCCCTGGCCGACCGGGTCGGTACGGCTGGGAATATAGTCCGACGACAGCACCTGACCCTGCGCGAGCTGGCCGACTTCGACGGTCGCGGCCAACGTCGACAGGCGCGCCCCCGCCACGGTCGACGCGGTCAGGATCGACGGATCCGATACGCTCGGCTGGCTGAACAGGCTGCCGCCCGAGATGAGCGATCCGAGCGCGGAAGCGAAGCTGTCGATCGCGCCGCTGACCTGGGCGAGCGTCGAGATCTTCGCCTGGTTGGCCGCCTCGCGGCTCGCGATCTGCGCCTCCTTGGGCGCCTTCGCGGCGTTGGCGAGATCCTCGACCAGGGTCTTGACGTCGATCCCCGATCCGGCCCCCAGCGCATATCCGATCGATACGGTCATTGCGGCGTCCTTGTCGTTCCACAACAAGAACGGCGCAGGCGCGGCTTTCTTTAGCGAAAATCAGCGCTTCAGGACGTTGATCGCGGCCTTGTCGAGTCGGGCCTGGGCGTCGAGCGAGACGCGCGGCGCGGCCCGCATCTTATCGAGGGTCTCGCGGCGCTCGGCCTCGCCGACGCCGAGCAGGGTCCGGAGCTCGAGCGCGAGCTCGTCGAGCCAATCGGGGAAGGCGGGCCCGCCCCGCTCGGCTTCAGCCTTGAGCTGCTCGATCTGGTCGAGCGTGGCGCGCAGACTGTCCTGATCTTGCGCCATGCGGCCGCTCCCTTCCGAAGGGATAACGGCCGAAACGACCGGCGATTAAGCCTCGGGACGGCCGCTGGCGTCGAAGCGCAGCTGCGGCGGTACGTCGACACTGGGCTGGACACGCTCGGCGCCGACTGCGGCGTCGAGGTTGAAGACGAAGGCGAGGATGGTCGCGATCGCCATGTAGAGATCCTCGCGGATCGGCTGGCCGGGCCGGCTCGTATAATAAAGCGCACGGGTCAGTTGCGGGTAGCTCAGCATCGGCACCTGATGCTCGCCGGCCAGCTCCCGGATCGCCTCGGCGGTGACGCCGCGGCCCCGGGCGACGACGATCGGCGCCGCATCCTCGCCGAGCTTGTAGCGCAGGGCGACCGCGAAATGGGTCGGGTTGGTGAGGACGACGGTCGCTTCGGCGATCGCCTTGCGCGAGGAGTTGCGCGCGGTCTCGTGCTGGCGGCGGCGGATCGCGCCCTTCAGCTCGGGCGAGCCCTCGGTCTGCTTGTGCTCGTCCTTCATCTCCTGCTTGGTCATCCGCAGCCGCTTCAGCCGCTGGAAGATCTGCGCCGGCACGTCGAACAGGGCGATCGCGGCCAAGGCGACCGACATCACCAGCACCGCCAGGATGAAGGTGTTGCCAACGTCGGCGAGCGCGGGACGGATCTCGCGCGAGCTGAGCCCGATCATGTTGCGCGTCTGGTCCATCAGCAGCCAGACCCCGACCGCGCCGAGCACGACGACCTTGGCGATCGACTTGACCAGCTCGATCAGGCCCTGGAGGCCGAACATCCGTTTGACGCCGCTCAGCGGGTTCATCTTCGAGCCCTTGAAGGCGAAGGCGCCGGAGCGGAAGCCAAGCGAGCCCAAGGCCGCCGGGGTCGCGATCGCCGCCACCACGGTCAGGCCGAACAAGGCGAGCACCGGCAAGGCGACGATGCCGAGCAGCCGCAAGATCGCGGTGCCGGGCGCGAACTCGCGGACATCGCCGGCATTGAAGGTCAGCGCCTCGCTGACCATCGTCTCGAGCGTGCCGACCAGCACGGGCCCGAGCAGCGCGATCCAGGCGGCGCCGACCAGCATCACCAGCGCGGTGCCGAGCTCCTTGGACTGAAGGACGTCGCCTTTCTCCGCCGCCTCGCGCTTGCGCTTCGGCGTCGGGGCTTCCGTCTTCTGGTCCTGGTCGGCCGTGTCGGACATGGTCGATCAGCCTCCCGCCGCGAGCCGGCGCGATTGCTCGAGGCCGAGATCGATCGCGCCGAGTATGCCTTCGCCGATCACCGGCGCGGCGATCGCGAGCAGGACGATGCCGGCCAGCAGGGCCGCCGGAAAGCCGACCGCGAACAGATTCAGCTGCGGCGCCGAACGGGCGAGCATCGCCATCACGATCTGGACGATCACGATCGCAAAGGCGACCGGCAGCGCGATCGACAGGCCGGCCGAGAAGAGCACGCCGCCGAACAGGACGAGGCCGTTGATCGCGTCGCCGCCCATCCAGGCGTTGCCGGGCGGCAGCGCGCGATAGGATTCGACGATCGTCGCGGCGAGCGCGAGATGGCCGTTGACGGCGACGAACAGCAGGGTCGCGACGATCGACAGGAACTGGCCGAGCACCGGATTCTGCTGGCCGGTGGCGGGATCCATCATCGCCGCGAAGCTGAGCCCCATCGCGCCGCCGATCACCTCGCCGGCGACCATCGCTGCCGAGAAGCCGATCTGGACTGCAAAACCGATGGCGAGGCCGGCGACGACCTCGCCGGCGATCAGCATGAAGCCCTCGATCGAGGCGAGGCCTTCGGCGGGCAAGGTGAAATTGGTCGCGGCGAGCGCGGGGATTCCGACCGCGAGCGCGATGATGAGCCGCAGCTGGACCGGCACGAAGGCGGCGCCGAAGATCGGCGCGGCGAGGAAGGCGGCGCCGGGACGAATCATCGCGACCATCCACAGCCAGAGCACATTCTCGACCCCGGCGAAGCCGCTCGGAATCATCGCACCAGCTCGGGGATGCGCGCGAAGATCTCCTGGGTGAAATCCGCCAGCAGCATCATGATCGCGCTGCCGAAGATGGCGAGACAAATGCCGACCACGATCAGCTTGGGCACGAAGGTCAGCGTCTGCTCGTTGATCGAGGTCGCGGCCTGGAACATGCCGAGGACGAGACCCGCGACCAGGGCCGGGATCAGGATCGGCGCGGAGGCCAGCGCCAGGATCCAGAGCGCCTGCTGGGCGACGCCGATGAAATAATCGGGACTGTCGGCCATGACGCTAGCCAGTCGCGAACGAGGCGGCGAGCGAGCCCATCGTCAGCGCCCAGCCGTCGACGAGCACGAACAAGAGCAATTTGAACGGCATCGACACGATCGTCGGCGACAGCATCATCATGCCGAGCGACATCAGGGTCGACGAGACCACCAGGTCGATGATCAGGAAGGGCAGGAATATCAGGAATCCGATCTGGAAGGCGGTCTTCAACTCGCTGGTGATGAAGGCCGGCAGCAGGATCGAGAAAGGGACGTCGGCAGGACGCGCGAAACGCTGGTTGCCGGCGAGATTGGCGAACAGGGTGAGGTCCGTCTCGCGGGTCTGGCGCATCATGAAGCCGTGCAGCACCGTGCCGGAGCGGGTGACCGCTTCCTCGATCGAGATCGTGCCGGCGCCGTAAGGCGTATAGGCGGTCGCGTTGATCTCCTCGACCACCGGCCGCATCACGAACAGCGACAGGAACAGGGCCAGTCCGACCAGAACCTGGTTCGGCGGCGTCTGCTGCAGGCCGATCGCCTGCCTGAGGATCGACAGCACGATGATGATCCGGGTGAAGCTGGTCATCATCAGCAGCAGCGACGGCAGCACCGTCAGCAGGCTCATCAGCAGCAGGATCTGCAGCGAGAGCGAGAGCGGCCGGCCGTCGCCGGAAATGGTGGTCAGGGCGCGGTCGAGCGCGCCCGGCTGGCCGCCGGTCGGCGGCGCGGGCGTCGGCGCCGGCGCCGCGGCCTGGGCGGAAGCGAGGTCGGGACGGAGCGCGCCCAGGGCGACGAGCAGCAGCGCCGCGACGCTGAGGACGCGGCGCAGCAGGACGGTGTCGAGACGCGCCAGCCGGTCAGTCACGATTGAGTTCTCCGGCGCCGCGCGTCTCGGAGAGCAATTGGATGCCGTTGCGCGAGACCGCGAGCAGCAGCCTTTTGTCGGCGAAGTCGACCACCGCCAGCCGGCCGGTCGCGCCGAGCGGGACCGCGTCGACGAGCTTCACGGCTTTCTCGCGCTGGCCCATCGCCATGCCCGGCTGCACCCGCCGCCACAGCCACAGCGAGCCATAGGCCAGGCCGCCGACCAGCGGGATCAGGATGACCAGCTTCAGGATATAGGCCCACATCATTTGCGGCGCTCGAGCCCCGCAATGCTGGCGTCGGTGGCGATCACCTCGACGACGCGAATGCCGAACCGTCCATTGACGGTGACGACCTCGCCGCGCGCGATCAGCGTGCCGTTGGCCATGATGTCGAGCAGCTCGTGCGCCTGGCGGTCGAGCTCGACGACGCTGCCTTCGGCAAGGTCCATCAGCTCGGACAGCTTGAGCGCGGTGCTGCCGACCTCGACCGAGAGGCGGACGCGGATGTCGGCGAACAGGCCGAAATTGCGTCGCCCGAGCGCCATCGCGGCGTCGGCCGCCCCGGCCTCGAGGATTTCCTGTCCTTCCTTCACGGTTCCATTCTCCTCTCTTCCATGCGTTCGATCCGGAGCGCGGCCTTGCCGTCCTGCTCGCCGACCGCGCCGACCGCGATGCGGTGGCCGGCCACGACGAGCGGGGCATGCTTGCTCAGGCTGACCGAGATGATGTCGCCTTCCTTGAGGGCGAGGACTTCCGACAGCGCCAGCTCGGGACGGGCGAGCACGGTGCGCGCCTCGATCCGGATCTCGCCGACCGCGTCGGCCAGGCGCTCGCGCCACTCGCCGCTGCGCGACGCGCTGTGATCGTGCGACTTGGCGACCAGCTCGGCCTCGACCGAGCGCAGGCCGGCAATCGGATAGATGATCTCGACCGCCGACGAATAACCGGTCCAGGGCGTCACCGTGAAACGGGTGACGGCGACCGATTCATCGGCCTTGGCCGGGCCGGCAAAGCCGACATTGGATTCGCGCGAGCGCAGCTGCGGGCGGACCGGGACGACCTCGCCCCAGACCGCGGCCAGCGCCGCGATCACGCTCTCGCAGAAACGGCCCAGCAGCGCTTCCTCGGTCGCGGTGAACTCGCGCGCCTGGCGCGACGTCGGCGCGCCGTTGCCGCCGTAAAAGGCATCGACCAGCCGGCTGACCAGCTCCGGCTCGACCCTGAGCAGGATCGCGCCCTTCATCGGCCGGAAGGCGTAGAGGCTGATGCTGGTGAATTCCTGCTGCTCGGCCTGCCAGTCGGCCAGGCTGCGGACCTCGGTCGCCTCGGTCGCGACCAGCGGCTTGCTGCGCGAGAAGGTCTCGACCACGTCGCGCAGCCGGCGCACCAGCCGCTCGTTCAGCCGGTCGATCGCCGGGATCGCCGGCATCGTCCGGCGCGCCTCATTGCCGAAGGCAAAGGGCCGCGCCGGCCCGGAGCCCGCCTCCCCGCCGGTTTCACGCGATCGGGCTCCGCTCATCAGAGCGGAGATCTCGTCGCCGGAAAGGGTCGGGTCCTGGGTCATTGGGTGACGAAACTCGTGAAGTACACGTCGTCTATGCCTCCGAATCCTTCCCGATCGGTTAACACGTTGTTTATCGCGTTCTTTAACGAGGTCTTCAGCGCCTCTTTTCCGGAAAGTGACGTGATTTCAACGGGATCGGCTTCGGACAAGGTCAGGAGGATCGCCGAGCGTATCGCCATGTTGTGGCGCTCGACGGCCTGGACGACGCGCTCGTCATAATAAGTCGACACGCCCATGCCGATTTGCACGAAGGCGTCGCCGCCGCGCAGGTTCGACGTGAAATTGCCTTCCAGCGGGATATAGGTCGCCTGGAAGATGCGCCGGTCGGGCGCGCCGTTGCGGGCGCGGCGGCGTCCATCCTCGGCAACGCCGTCGCTGATTCCTTCGCGGACGACCAGCTCGGGTTGCTCGATCTCGGGCTCGTCATGGCCGGCGCTGCCCCCGCCCAGGCCGAGGCCGAAATAGGCATAGGCGCCGCCGCCGGCGGCGGCGAGGATCAGGCCGATCAGCATGATCAGCTTCTTGGCCTTGCCGCCCTTTTTCTTCTTCGAGCCGTCGGCGGGCGCCTGCTCGATCGCGATATCACTCATTTCCTATCTCCTCAGGCGTAGCGATCGGACCGCGACGCTTTCGGTCGGGCCGTCGTCTCACGCTCGCTTGCAGCGGGGGCGGTTCTGATCATCGGGTTCTGGCGCGCCTCTTCCTGGCGCCGCGGGTCGCCCGACATATGCTGGTCGGAGCCGCTCAGATCGACATTGGTCTCGGCGATGCGCACGCCCTGGGCGCGCGCTTCGGTGACCAGTCGCGATTGCGCGTCGGCCAGGATCGTCCGCGCGGCTTCGGTCTCGACCGACATGCGCACCGCGGTGCCCTGCTCGGTCTGGCTGAGCTCGATCCGCATCTGGCCGAGCGTGTTGGGGTTGAGGCGGAAGCGCAAAGTGCCGTCGCGCTCGCCGGCTCCGGCAATGTCGCGCGCCAACTGGTCGAGCCATTCGCTGTCCTTCGCCAGGTCGAGCGCGCGGTCGACCGCCTGCTCGGCCGGATCGATTCGCGCGGCGGCGATCTCGAACGTACGGCTCGGCGTCACCGGTGATGCCTGCGGCGCGGACGGCTGGACCTCGGCTGCGGGCGCTTGCGGCGCCTCGTGGCGGGCGTCAAGCCGCGCCGTCTGGGGCTCCGGTGCCCGCTCGGCCGGACGGGCCGCTCGCGGTGCCGGTTCGGCGGCGGCGGGCGCATTGCGCGCGGTCTCGCCGCGGACGATCCGGGTCGATGCCTGCAGAGTCACACGCTGACGCTGAACCGTGCGCGCCTCGCCGTCCGGCGAAGCCGCGGCGCTGCGCAGGGCGGCGGCGATCTGGGCGCTGGCCTCGTCCGGCGCGGGCGCGTCGCCCGTCGGCTGGACCGTCGGCGCGGGCTGCAGAGTATCAGGTCCTTCCTGCTGGGCCGTGGTAGCCGGTCGCAGGGTCGGGGCCGGAACCTCCTTGGCGAGCGGAGCGACCGTGGTCGTGAAGCGCGGACCGGCTTCGCCGTCCGCCGGTGTCGGCTCGGAATCGCTGGAGATCCCCTTGGCCGGCTCGGCGCTCGGCGACGGCAAGCCCGCTTCCGCTGCGATCGGCTTGCGCGCGGCGGGCGTGTCGGTCGCTACCGGCAAGACAGTCTTTTCCGGTGTGGCCGGAGGGACGATCGCCGGCGCGACGACCGGCGCATTTGTCGAAGCCTGAGGTGCGGCCACGGTCACCGGGGCGGGCGTCGGCAGCGGCCGCGCGGCTACGATCGCCGGGATCGGCGTCGGCAGCGGCGGTGCCGGCAGGATCACGGCTATGGGCGCGGGAGCCTGGATCGCGGCTTCTACAAGCGGCGCCGTCTCCGTCGGCTCGGCGCTCTCTGGCGTATTGCCCTTGGGCGTTTTCACCACCACCGAGACGGCATAGTCGCCCTGCGCCTGGACCAGCGGAATCAGCCCGTCGATCGGCGCCGCTGCCAGAGTCCGCGGCGCGAGCTCCGGAGCCGCGACGTCGACCTCCTCGGACTTGCCCGCGGGGCCGTCTTCCACACGGATCAGGGTCGGAAGACCCTGCTCCAAACCGACGCCGGTCAGCGTGACCGTGCCGGTCGCGACCGGCGCCGGCTGGCCCGCCAGCATCCGGCTGATGAAATCGCCGGCTTCGGCCGCCGGGGCGGCGGGTGTGGTGGACGGAACGACGCTTGGGGCGACGCGCATATTGGGGGCGGATGCCATCACTCTTGATCTCCATCCTGGCGTCGGGCGCGGCGGCGCCCGATGGTCCTCAGCCGACGTTCGGCCATGTCTTCGGCGGCGCGGACCGCCGCCTGCTCGAGCCTCTCGGCGCTTTCCTGGTCGCGGCGCGCCACCCGACGCTCCGCCTCGCGCGCCGCGGCGGCGCTGCGGGCGCTGTCGATGGTGAGGCCGAGGCTGAGACGCGCGCCGTCGAGCCGCATGCCGAGCTCGCCCATCCGCGCCAGCGCGGCGCCGTCGGTCGGGCCGGCGATCGGCTGCAGCTCGCTGCGCATCCGCCGCAGCCGCTCCTGGTTCATCTCGAGCAGCTGGACGCGGTCGGCCGCGGCCGCGGCGACGCTCGCGGCGAGGCCGTGCTGGATGCGGCGGACCCGGGCGAGCCGCGCGCGCTGCTGGACGATCGCGTTCATGCCATCAACCCGATCAGCTCGGCCACGGATTCGGCGAACTCGGCCCGCTCTGCGGGCGCCTGGCTCAGGAAGGCGAGCAGCTCCGGCCGGCGCAGGATCGCTTCGTCGATCAGCGGGTCGTTGCCGGCCGCATAGGCGCCCATCAGGATCAGGTCGCGATTCTCCTCGAATGCCGACCAGAGCCGGCGCAGCGCGGCGGCGGCGGCGGCGTGGTCCGGCCCGACGATGTCGGACATGACACGGCTCAGCGACTTGCCGACGTCGATCGCCGGATAGGTGCCCTGCTCGGCGAGGCTGCGCGACAGCACGATATGGCCGTCGGCGATCGCCCGCGCGGCGTCGACGATCGGATCCTGCGTGTCGTCGCCGTCGGCGAGCACGGTGTAGAACGCGGTGATCGATCCGCCGGTCAGCGCGTCGGCGCCGGCCCGCTCGACCAGCCGCGGGATCAGGCCGAGCGCGGAGGGCGGATAGCCCTTCACGGTGGGCGGCTCGCCGAGCGACAGGCCGATCTCGCGCTGGGCATGGGCGACGCGGGTGAGGCTGTCGACCAGCAGCAGGACCTTGAGGCCGCGGGCGCGGAAGTCCTCGGCGATCGCGGTCGCCCGCATCGCCGCGCGCAGCCGCAGCAGCGGCGCATGGTCGGCCGGAACCGCGACGACCACGGTCTTGTGCCGCACCTCCGGCGCGATCTTGGTGGCGAGGAAATCGCTGACCTCGCGGCTGCGCTCGCCGATCAGGCCGACGACGATCACGTCGGCATCGGCGCCGGCGACGATCTGGCCCATCAGCACCGATTTGCCGACGCCGGACCCGGCGACGATCGCGACGCGTTGGCCGACGCCGGCGGTGAGCAAAGCGTTGATGCCGCGCACGCCGGTGTCGAACATCTCGGTGACGCGGGCGCGCGACAGCGGGTTTTCGGTCCGCCCCGCGATCGGCCAATGATCGACCGCGCCGATCGGGCCGAGCCCGTCGAGCGGCTGGCCGAGCCCGTCGACCACCCGGCCGAGCAAGGCGGGGCCGACCTCGGCGAGGGTGTTGCCGCAATCGGGCTCGACGCGGGCGCCATGGGCGTGGGCGGCGACGCCGTCGAGTGCCATCAGGAGCGTGCGGGCGCCGCGGAAGCCGACCACCTCGGCGCGGGACACCTGGTCGCGGCCGGAGACGATCCGGGCGCCGGTGCCGATCGGCTGCACGAAGCCGGTCGCCTCGAGCATCAGCCCGTCATAGGCGGCGAGCCGGCCGATCGCGCGCGGGCCGGCGTCGGCCGGCTGGACGCGGCCCAGCAGGTCGCGGGCGCGGGTTGCGAGCGCGGTCATTGTGGGGCTGCCAATTTGTCGAGCTCGGCGCGGATCCGCTCGAGCCGGACCGCCGGTCCGTCCTCGATCCAGCCGTCGCCGGTCTCCAGGATCAATGTTCCGCGTGCCAGGCTCGGATCGGCCTCGAGCGCGAGCTCGAGCCGCGCCGCTTCGAGATGGACGATGTCGTCCGGGTGGGCGCGCAGCTTGGTCGGCGTCACATTGGCGGCGACCAGCTCGGCCGCCTGCTTGGCGCGGGCGAGCAGGGTGACGGGATCGATCTCGACCGAGCCGACCACCTCGCGCACGAGCCGGTCGACCGCCTCCGCCAGCACCAGCGCCAATGCATTGGCCGGCTCCGGCCGCAGCACCTCCAGCGTCTCCGCCAGCCGCGCCAGCGCGTCGCGCTCGGCCGCATATTCCATCTCGACGGTGCGCCGCGCCTCGTCATAGCCGCGCGCATACGCGACATCCTCGACGCTCACCGGCTCCTGGTCGAAACCGGCGGGACCCGCCGTCTCGGCCGCGCCGCCATTCTCGACCAGTCGCGGCCGGAAGCTCGCCTCGCTGCGCGTGACGATGAAGCTGCCGAGGCTCGCCGCCTCGTCGTTGATCGCGCGGATGATCCTAGACATAGTCTTCGCGTCCGCCGAGCATCAGGGTTCCTTCGTCGGCGAGCCGGCGCGCGACCGCGAGCACCTCCTTCTGCGCCTCGTGCACGTCGGCCAGGCGCATCGGGCCGCGCTCGGCCATCTCGTCGCGGATCGAATCCGCGGCGCGCGCCGACATGCAGCCGAGCATGCGGTCGCGCAGCTTGGTCTCGGCGCCCTTCAGCGCCACGACCAGCACGTCGTTCTCGATGTTGCGCAGCAGCAGGCCGAGATTCTTCTCGTCCAGCTCCATCAGGTCCGCGAAGATGAACATCTCGTCCTCGATCCGCTGGGCGAGGACCTTGTCGACCTTGCCGAGCCTGCGGATGATCTGCTGGTCCGAGCCGGGCCGCAGGTTGTTCATGATCTTGGCGGCCTCGCTGGCGCCGCCGCGGACCGCGGCCGGGGCCGATGCGACCCGGCCGATCTCGCGGACCAGGATCTGCTCGAGCTCGGTGATCGCCTCGGCGGTCA
>JAYRLF010000017.1:16785-23556 GCA_041905385.1 Allosphingosinicella sp. | reverse complement strand
CCCCAATTCGCGCGCCGCCGCGCTCGCGGCGCGGTTCGGGCGCGGCGGACAGCGTCGCGGGCTCAACGAGAATCTCGCCCGCGAAATCCTCGAACTGCACACGCTCGGCGTCAACGGCGGCTACAGCCAGGCCGACGTCACCGAGCTGGCGCGGGCCATGACCGGCTGGACCGTCAGCGGCCTGACCCGCGGTCCGGCCCGCCGCTTCATCGGCGAGAGCGGCGCGCCGGGCAGCTTTCATTTCGCCGAGGCGATTCACGAGCCGGGCGGCCGGACCATCCTCGGCCGGCGCTACGACCAGCCGGACGAGGCGCAGATGCGCGCAATCCTCGCCGATCTCGCCGACCATCCGGCCACCGCGCGTCACCTCGCGACCAAGCTCGCCCGCCATTTCGCCGGCGACGAGCCGCCGCCGGCCATGGTCGAGCGGCTGACCCAGGTCTGGCTGCGCAGCGGCGGCGACCTGCCGACCGTCTATCGGGCGATCGTCGAGTCGCCCGAGGTCTGGCGCCGCGAAGCGGCACGGTTCCGCTCGCCCTGGGATTGGTCGCTGGCGGCGTTACGCGCGGTCGGCACCCGCCGGATCGAGCCGCAGCCCGCCTTCGGCCTGGTCGCGCAGCTCGGCCAGCCTGTCTGGCGGCCGGGCTCGCCGGCCGGCTATGATGATCTCGACGCGAGCTGGGCCGGTCCGGACGCGTTGATGCGGCGGGTCGAGGCGGCCGAGCGGATCGCCGGACGTGCCGGCCAGGCGATCGACGCGCGGACGCTGGCGCCGCAATTGCTGCCCGGCGCGCTGAGCGAGGCGACCGCGCAGGCGATCGCCCGCGCCGAAAGCCCCGGCCAGGGACTCGCCTTAATGCTGATCGCGCCGGAATTCCTGAGGAGATGATGATGCTGGATCGCAGGACGTTTCTGGCCGGGGCCGGAGCAGGGGCGATGTTCCTCGCCGCACCCCATGTCGCAGTCGCGCAGGCGGCCACGAACCGCCGCTTCGTCTTCATTATCCAGCGCGGCGCCGCCGACGGGCTCGGCACGCTCGCGCCGACCGGCGATCCCGCTTTCGCGCCGCTCCGCGGCGCCTTCGCGGAGGATTTCGCCAATGGCGCCCGCGCCGGCGACCTCTTCACGCTCCATCCAAATCTTGTGGAGACCGCGCGGCTCTACGCTGCGCGCGAGGCTTTGTTCGTCCACGCCGTCGCCTCGCCCTATCGCGAGCGATCGCATTTCGACGGCCAGAACGTGCTCGAGACCGGCGGCAACGTCGCTTATGCCCTGCGCGACGGCTGGATGAACCGGCTGCTTGGGCTGCTGCCGGCGGGCGCGAGCCGGGCGATCGCGATCTCGGCGACCGTGCCGGTCGTGCTGCGCGGCAGCCGCGAGGTCGGATCCTACGCACCCTCCGCCTTGCCCGATGCGTCGGACGATCTGCTGGCGCGGGTCACGAGCCTTTATGCGCAGGATCCGGCGCTGCACGCGACCTGGGCGCAGGCGATGCAGACCCGGGCCATGGCCGGCGATCTCGGCGCCGATGGCGGCCGCAACGGCGCGGCGACCGGCGCGCTCGCGGCGCGGCTCCTGGCCGGCGCGGACGGCGCCCGGATCGCGGTCATCGAGACCGGCGGCTGGGACACCCACGCCAACCAGCGCGGCCGGCTCGGCTTCCAGCTGCGCGGCCTCGACGCGATGGTGGCGGCGCTCAAGGCCGGCCTGGGCGAGGATTGGCGCGACACGCTGGTGATGGTCGCGACCGAGTTCGGCCGGACCGCGGCGCCGAACGGCACCGGGGGCACCGATCACGGCACGGCCTCCGTGGCCATGCTGTGCGGCGGCGCCGTGGCCGGCGGCCGCGTCGTTGCAGACTGGCCCGGGCTCGGCGCCTCGGCGCTGCACGAGGGTCGCGACCTCAGGCCGACCACCGATCTCGACGCGCTGATCGCTTCCGCCCTCGCCCAGCATTATCGGCTCGACCCTGGCCAGGCCGGGCGCGCGCTTTTCCCCAATCTGCGCGCGACCGGGCCGATCGAGGACCTAATCCGGACCTGACTTGGCGCCGCCACTGCGCTAGCCTGGATCGATGGCGCAGCGGATATTGCTGATCGGCGCGACCGGCCTGATCGGGCGACAGCTCGCGGATCTCATGCTGGCGGACGGCGCTGAGCTGCACGCGCTGGTCCGCCGTCCGACCGGACGCACTGCGCCAGGCTGGCGGGAAAGCGTGGCGCCGCCCGATCGCTGGCCCGGACTCGTGCGCGCGGCCGGCGGCGACGTCGCCATTTCCGCCTTGGGGACGACCTGGCGCGCGGCCGGTTCGGAACAGGCCTTCCGCGCCGTCGACCAGCAGATGGTCACGGATTTCGCCCGCGCTGCCCATGAGGCCGGAATCGGTCGCATGATCCTGGTCTCCTCGGTCGGCGCGGATGCCGGCGCGCGGGCCTTCTACCTCCGTGTGAAGGGTGAGACCGAGGCGGCGCTCGGCGCGATCGGCTTTGCCCGGCTCGATCTGGTCCGGCCCGGCCTGTTGCGGGGCGACCGCGGATCCGAACGTCGGCGGGGGGAGCGGATCGGCATCGCGCTCAGCCCGCTGACCAACGTCCTGCTGCGCGGCCGGCTCGACCGCTTCGGGGCGATCGACGCCGCCGACGTCGCCCGCGCCACCGCGCGGCTGACGGCCTGCGACGCGCCCGGCAGATTCGTACATCACAATCGGGCGCTGCTTCAGCTTGCGCGTGGCACGGGTTAGGGGGTCATCATGGATTTCTGGTCGGCGTTGGTTCTCCTCGCGGCGCTCGGCAGCGCCATTATCGGCGGGCTTTTCTTCGCCTTCTCGACCTTCATCATGGCCGCCCTCGCGGCGCGCCCGCCGGCCGAAGGTATGGCGGCGATGGTCTCGATCAATCGCGTGATCCTGCGCTCGCTGTTCATACCGGTCTTCTTCGGCACGGCGCTCCTTTCGGTTGCGATCGCCGCGCACGCGTTGATTGCCTGGCGCCCGGCCTCGGCCTGGCTGCTCGGAGGCGCCGCCGCCTATCTAATGCTGTCGATCCTCTCGACGATGGTCTTCAACGTTCCGCTCAACAATGCGATCGACCGCGCCGATCCGGCGAACGACAATTCGGCGCTGTGGAGCGACTATGTCGTGCGCTGGAATCGCTGGAACCATATTCGAACGGTCGCGTCGCTCGCGGCAGCGGGGCTGTTCGTGGGAGCGCTGCTCGTCTAGAGCCCCGCCTTTCCTGTTTCTGGATGGAATTGTGACGCTCTACGCCCGTTTCGCCGCGCATCTCGATGATGCGCTCGATGCCCTCGCCGCCGAAGGCGTGCTGCCGCCCGATCTCGACCGGTCCGCGGTCGCGGTCGAGCCGCCGCGCGATCCGGCGCATGGCGATCTCGCGACCAACGCCGCGATGGTGCTCGCCAAGCGCGCCGGCACCAATCCGCGCGCGCTCGCCGAGGCGATCGCGCCGAAGCTCGCGGCGCGTGATGAGGTGGCCAGCGCCGACATTGCCGGTCCGGGCTTCATCAACGTCCGGCTGGTGCGCGGCGTCTGGGAAGAGGAGCTCCGCACGATCCTGGCCGATGGCGGCGATTATGGCCGCTCGGCCATGGGCGCCGGCCAGAAGGTCAATGTCGAATATGTCTCGGCCAATCCGACCGGGCCGATGCACATGGGCCATTGCCGCGGCGCCGTGGTCGGCGACGCGCTCGCCAGCCTGCTCGAATATGCCGGCCATGAGGTGGTCCGCGAATATTATGTCAACGACGCCGGCGGGCAGGTCGACGTGCTCGCCCGCTCGGTCCACCTCAGGTACCGCGAGGCGCTGGGCGAGGCGATCGGCGAGATTCCGGAAGGCCTCTATCCGGGCGACTATCTGGTCCCGGTCGGGCAGGCGCTCGCCGCCGAATTTGGCGATCGTTACGTCGGCGCGCCGGAGAGCGAGTGGCTCGCCCTGTTCCGCAAGCGCGCGGTCGCGTCGATGCTCGAGCGGATCCGGGAAGATCTGGCGCTGCTCGGCATCACCCATGAGATCTTCTCCTCCGAGGCGGAGCTGCAGGCCGCCGGCAAGCCCGAGGCGGCGGAGAAGTGGCTGCGCGAGCGCGGCCTGGTTTATGACGGCATGCTCGAGGCGCCGAAGGGCGAGACGCCGGAGGATTGGGAGCCGGTCGAGCTGCCCTTGTTCCGCGCGACGCAATTCGGCGACGACCAGGACCGGCCGATCCGCAAGTCGGACGGCAGCTGGACCTATTTCGGCGCCGACCTCGCTTATCACTACCAGAAGGCGCAGGAGGCCGATCAGCTGATCGACATCTGGGGCGCCGACCATGCCGGTACCGTCAAGCGGATCAAGGCCGCGGTCGCGGCCCTGACCGAGGGCAAGACGCCGTTCGACGTCAAATTGGTGCAGATGGTGCGGCTGCTGCGCGCCGGCGAGCCGGTGAAGATGTCGAAGCGGGCGGGCAATTTCGTCACCCTCGCCGATGTCGTCAATGAGGTCGGCAAGGACGTGGTCCGCTTCACCATGCTGACCCGCAAGGCCGACGCCCAGATGGATTTCGATTTCGCCAAGGTCGTCGAGGCGTCGAAGGACAATCCGGTTTTCTACGTCCAATATGCCCATGCGCGAATCCGCTCGCTGCAGCGCAAGGCGGCCGCCGAGGTGGCGAACATGCCCGAGCGGGCCGATCTGTCCTTGCTCGACGCCGACGAGCTGGCCCTGGTCCAGCTCGCCGCCCAATTCCCGCGCGTCGTCGAGGGCGCGGCGACGGCGCACGAGCCGCACCGGATCGCTTTCTACCTCGGCGATCTCGCCGCCGCGTTCCACGCATTGTGGAACAAGGGTAATGACGATCCCGAAAAGCGTTTCCTCTTGGCACAGAATCCCGATTTGACACGCGCCCGTCTGGAACTGGCACAGGCAATAGGGCAGATTATCCGCAATGGCCTCGCGCTGATGGGTGTGGAGGCGGTTGAGGAGATGCTCTGATGGCACGTCGTCCGGCCGGAGGAAAAGAAGCGAGCGACGCGAGCGATCCGGCCGAAAGCCAGGTCGAGGACGCGGCCGTGGAGGATGCGGCGTTCGAGGAGGAGCAGACGGCCGACGAGGATCGGCTGCCCTGGCTCGAGGCGGTCGAGGATGACGATGGCGACGGCGGTCCGTCGATCGTCAAGCTGGTCGCGGCGATCGTGATCGGCCTGGTCGCGATCGGCGTGATCGTCGGCGGCCTGTTCTGGCTCGGCAACCGCAACCGCGACGAGGCGACCGGCGAGATCATCGCCGCGCCCGAGGGCGACTATAAGGTCCGGCCCGACGATCCCGGCGGCATGAACGTCGCGGGGTCGGGCGATACCTCCGTCGAGCCCAAGGGCCAGCTCAACACCAACACCGTGCCTGAGGCGCCGGTGGCGGCCCAGCCGCGTCCGCAGCCGCAACAGCCCCAGCAGCAGGCTGCGGCGCAGCAGCCGCGCCCCGCGGCGCCGGCGCAGCCACGCCCCGCCGCCCCGGTCCAGCCGCGCCCCAGCGCGCCGGCGGCCGGCGGCGCCACCATCCAGCTCGGCGCCTTTTCGAGCCAGGCCTCGGCGACGCGCGCGTGGACGGCTCTGTCCGGCCGGTTCCGCTATCTCGCGCCGCTCAGCCATTCGGTGATTCCGGTCCAGGCGGGCGGGCGCACCCTCTATCGGCTGCGCGCCAGCGGACCGGACGCGAGCGGCGTCTGCCGCCGTCTCCAGATCGCCGGCGAGGATTGCAGCCCGGTCGGCTGACGCTTTCCGACTGCATCGATTGATTGCTAGGGCGTGGCCATGCGTCCCGTTTTCCTCGGCCTGTCCGGCCTCAGCCTGACCAACGACGAGCGAAGCTTCCTGTTGGAGGCGCAGCCGGCGGGGATCGTCCTGTTCGGGCGCAACTGCCGGGACCGCGCCCAGTTGAAGGCGCTCACCGACAATTTGCGCGACCTGACCGGCCGTAATGATCTGCCGATCCTGATCGACCAGGAAGGCGGCCGGGTTGCGCGGCTCAAGCCGCCGGAATGGCCGCTCTTTCCGGCCGGGGCCGCCTTCGATGCGCTCTACGAGAAGGCGCCGATCAGCGCGATCGAGGCGGCCCGCCTCAACGGGCTCGCGCTCGCGGCCTTGCTGGTCGAGGTCGGGGTGAACGTCGATTTCGCGCCCGTGCTCGACCTCCGCCAGGAGGGCGCGCATGACGTGGTCGGCGACCGCGCTTATGGCGGCGATCCGATGCGGGTGGCGGCGATCGGGCGCGGCCTGCTGGACGGGCTTCGGGCCGGCGGCGTCGTCGGCGTGATCAAGCATATGCCCGGCCATGGCCGCGCCGGCGCCGACAGCCATGTCGAGCTGCCCGTGGTCGAGGCGGATGAAGAGGCGCTTGAGGCTGACATCGCGCCGTTCCGCGCGCTCAACGATGCGCCGATGGCGATGACCGCCCACCTCCTCTATCGCGCCTGGGATGCCGAGCGGTGCGCGACTTTGTCGCCGACCGTGATCGGCGAGGTGATCCGCGGCCGGATCGGCTTCGACGGCCTGCTGATGAGCGACGACATTGCGATGGAGGCGCTGTCTGGCACGCCGGGCGCGCGCGCTAAGGCCGCGATCGCCGCCGGCGTCGACATCGTGCTGCACTGCACCGGGGTGATCGCCGACGGCGAATCGGTGATCGCGGCGCTCGGCGAGATCGGCGATCGGGCGCGAAAAAGGCTGGATTGGGCCATGGCCTGGCCGTCGGCCGCCGAACAGCCATGCTATGCCGAGCTGGCCGA
>JAYRLF010000017.1:0-16775 GCA_041905385.1 Allosphingosinicella sp. | reverse complement strand
GGGCCCCCCCCCCGCGACGCCCTGCTCGCTTATGCCTGAGCGCCTGCCCAAGGGAGACTGAGATGGAAGAGCTGATCGTCCTTGGCGGTTCGCTGCTGTTCGTGCTGCTGGTCGTCTGGCTCGCCCGCCGGCTCTATTTCAACCGGCCTTTCTCGTTCGAGCTGGACGGCGCCATCTACACCCGCCACGGCGACGGCCGCTTCGCGGCCGAGAATGGCGCGACGGTCGCGGATCCCGAATTGCTGCGCCGGCTGGCCGAGGAATGGCATGTGGTCAGCAAAGCCGATCTCGCCGCGCGCGCCGGCCGTCGCGCCTGGCCGGGTTACGCCAAGGATCGTGGGCACCGCTCAGGATTCGAGCGCGGCGTCGAGTCGGTCGGCCGCTTCCTCGACCGCTTCTGAGGGCGTCAGCCTGCCGCGGCCGGCGGCTCGGCCAGGCGCGGCAGGGCGATCAGGCAGACGGCCGCGGCGAGCTCGAGCAGGAAGGCCGCCGCGGCCAGCGGCACCAGCCCATATTCGATCACCGGCGCGACCAGGGCAGTCCCGAGCGCGGTCGCGCCCATGATCGCCAGGATGACGAGCGCGCTGCCGCGGGCGTCGTCGCCGTGGGACGCGATCACCGCCCGGTAGAAGCCGGCCGGGCCGCGCAGGCCGAGGCCGGTGTTGATCGGCACGAACAGGATCGTGATCGTCAGGGCGGCGCTGCCGCCGGCCAGCGCATAGGCCAGCATCGCCGCCGATCCGGCCAAAGCGAGCATGGTTCCGAAGGAGATCATCCGCTCGGCGCCGAAATGAGCCGCGAGGCGGCCGGCGAAATTGGCGGCGAGGATGAAGGTGGTGATGCCGGTCACCTGCATGACGATGAAGTCGCCGAGCGTCCCGCCATAGACCCGCACCATCACCGCCGGCGCGCCGAAGACGAAGACGAGCAGGCCGCCGAGCACGAAGGCCTGGCTGAGCGCGTAACGCAGATAGACCGGATCGGAGAGCAGCCGCCCATAACTGCCGCTGGGCCGGCGGCTGACCTGCGGGATGACCGGCAGGAAGGCGGCGACCGCGGCGATCGCGAAGGCGGCGGCCGCGATCAGGTCGAAGGACAGGCGCCAGCTCCCGATCCCGAGCAGCCAGGCGCCGAGGATCGGCGCCAGCGCCGGCGCCAGCGATTCGATGCTGCCGAGCGCGCCGATCGCCCGGATCGCGCCTTGCTCGTCGAACAAGGCGCGGATGATCGCGGGCGCGAACACGGCCGCGCCGGAAGCGACCGCGCCCTGCAGCGCGCGCAGCACGATCAGCATTTCGATCGACGGCGCGAAGCCGCAGGCGAGCGAGGTCACGCCGGTGAGGAAGAGCGAGCAGACGAACAAGGCATGGGTCGAGACCCGGTCGCCGAGCGCGCCGAAGGCGAGCAGGCCGCCGCAGGTCCCCGCGACATAAGCAGCGAGGACGAGCTGCGCGGTGGCGGCGTCGCCGCCAAGCGCATCCGGCAGGATCGGAATGGCCGGCAGGATCAGGTCGGTGCCCATCAGTCCGAGCACCGTCGCCGTCACCACCAAGGCGAGGGTCAACACCGCCGGGGCGCGTCCGTCTTTGCTCAAAATTACCCCCAGGAATCTCGGTTGCGCGCGCTCTCGGCCCGGTGGCCGCACTAGCGCAGGGGCAGTCGCAAGCCTAGGCTCGGCTCATGATCGAATCCGACGAAGCGTTCGAGCTGGAGGCGCCCGCATCGGACGCCGACCGCCTGACGCTCGATCTCGACGGCTGGGAAGGTCCGCTCGACCTGCTGCTGACGCTCGCCCGGGCGCAGAAGGTCGACCTCGCCAAGATCTCGATCCTCGCTCTGGTCGAGCAATATCTCGCCTTCATCGCCGACGCGAAGAAGCTGCGGCTCGAGATAGCGGCCGACTATCTCGTGATGGCGGCCTGGCTCGCTTATCTCAAATCCTGCCTGCTGCTGCCCAAGGATCCGACGATCGATCCGTCGCCCGAGGAGCTGGCGATGCGGCTGCAGCTGCGGCTGCAGCGGCTCCAGGCGATGCGCGAGGCCGGGGCGCGGCTGATCGCGCGCGACCGGGTCGGCCGCGACGTCTTCTTCCGCGGCAAGGCCGAGGGCCTCAAGGTGGTCCGCCGCTCCGCCTGGAAGGCGGACCTCTACGATCTGATCGCCGCCTACGGCATCGTCCGCGCCCGCGCCGAGCCGGCCATCCACGTCGTCTCGCGCCGGCCGGTGATGACGCTCGACGAGGCGATCCACCGGCTCGAGCGGCTGGTCGGCGCGCGGCTCGAATGGGCGGCGCTCGAAAGCTTCCTGCCGGAGACGCAGGACGGCGACTATCGGCGCTCGGCGCTCGCCTCCAGCTTCGTCGCGACGCTCGAGCTGGCCCGGCTCGGCAAGCTCGAATTCGAGCAGAAGCAGCCCTTCTCGACCCTGTTCGTGAGGGCCGCATGAGGGAGATTCCGGACGCGGTGCGCGCGGTCGAGGCGACCCTGTTCGCCGCCGAGGAGCCGATGACGCCAGGCGAGATCGGCGACTATGTCGGCGAGAGCGTCGACGTGAAGGCGGCCCTGGCGGAGCTCGCCGATCATTATGCCGGCCGCGGCGTCGAGCTGGTCGAGCGCGGCGGGCGCTGGCATTTCCAGACCGCGGCCGATCTCGCACACATCCTCCGCCGCGAGCGCGAGGAGAGCCGGAAGCTGTCGCGGGCGGCGGTCGAGACGCTGGCGATCATCGCCTATCACGAGCCGGTCAGCCGTGCCGAGATCGAGGCGATCCGCGGCGTCCAGATCAGCCGCGGCACGTTGGACGTGCTGATGGAGACCGGCTGGGTGCGGCCGGCCGGCCGCCGCGAGGTGCCGGGGCGGCCGCTCACCTTCGCGACCACCCAGGAATTCCTCACCCATTTCGGCTTGAAGAGCCGCCGCGACCTGCCCGGCATGGACGATCTCAAGGCGGCGGGCCTGCTCGATCCGGTCGATACCGCCCTCGAACGGCTCGGAATCGAAGGCGGAGACGAGGTCGAACTGGAAACCGACGAGGAAGACGCCTAAGTTTGCCCCGACATCGGGAGATTTTTTCACATGGGTGGTTTCAGCCTTTGGCATTGGCTCATCGTCGGCCTCGTCATCCTGCTTCTGTTCGGGAAGGGACGCTTCTCGGACATGATGGGGGACGTGGCGAAGGGCTTGAAAAGCTTCAAGAAGGGCATGACGGAGGACGAGGAGACGCCGGCCCCGCCAGCGCGCCGGATCGCCGACGAACGCACCGTCGACGCCGCCCCGCCCGCGCCTGCCAGCGCCGAGCCGGCGCGCCCGGCTCCGGAAGCCGACCGGCAATAGGCTTTTCGCTCCAAGCCTGAGGGGGCGAGATGTTCGGGATCGATTCTGCCGAGCTGCTGATCATTGCGGTCGTCGCCCTGGTGGTGATCGGGCCGAAGGACCTGCCGCGCGTGATGCGGACAATCGGCCAGTTCATCGGCCGCGCGCGCGGCATGGCGCGCCATTTCCGCTCCGGCATCGACACCATGATCCGCGAGGCCGAGCTCGAGGATATGGAGAAGCAGTGGAAGGCGAATAACGATCGGATCATGCGCGAGCATCCGCCGGCCACGGGCGAGAGCGATTGGGGCGCCAGCGTACCCGAGGCACTGCCACCGTCGCCGCCTCCGGCCGAGCTTCCGCCCCCCGATCCGGCGCCGGCGGCGGAATCGCGGCCGAAGGCGCCGCCGCGCCGCGCGACCCGCAAGCGTCCGGCCGCCTCGGCGCCGCCGATCCCCGCTGCCGGATCCGCCGCCTCGGATGAGGCGCAATGAGCGACCTCGACCGCAACGAGAATGACGAGCTGGACGCGAGCAAGGCGCCCTTGCTCGATCATCTGATCGAGCTGCGCCGACGGCTGCTGTGGAGCTTCGCCGCGCTCGCCATCGCCTTCGCCGGCTGCCTCTATTTCGCGCGGCCGATCTTCGCCTTCCTGGTCCAGCCCTTGCTGCGGGCGGGCCAGGGCCGGCTGATCTACACCAACATCTTCGAGGCGTTCTTCGTCGAGATCAAAGTGGCCTTCTTCGCCGCGATCATGGTCTCCTTCCCGATCATCGCCAACCAGATCTGGCGGTTCGTCGCGCCCGGCCTCTATTCGAAGGAGAAACGGGCCTTCGCGCCGTTCCTTTTTCTGACCCCCTTCCTGTTCATCGGCGGCGCCGCTCTCGCTTATTATTTCGCGATGCCGGTCGCGCTCAGCTTCCTGCTCAGCTACCAGGGCAATGTGGGCGGCGTCACCCAGGAGGCGTTGCCGGGGGTCGGCAATTACCTCTCCTTTGCCACCCGTTTCATCTTCGGTTTCGGCGTCGCCTTCCTGCTGCCGGTGCTGCTGATGCTGCTCGAACGGGCCGGGCTGGTCACGCGGCTGCAGCTCAAGAAGGGGCGGCGCTACGCGATCGTGGTCGCCTTCGTCATCGCCGCGGTGCTGACGCCGCCCGACGTGGTGTCGCAGCTGCTGCTCGCGGTGCCTTTGGTGCTGCTCTATGAAGTCTCGCTGATTGCGATCTGGTTCACCGAGCGGCGCCGGGCGCGTGAGGCGTCGAAGGCCGAGGCATAGAACTGGGCATAGAAAAGGCGCCCTTGCGGGGCGCCTTTTCCTCTCCTCGCAGGAGATCCTTAATCGTCGATATTGTCGGCCGCATTGGCGACGGACTGCACGTCCTCGCCGGCGCCGCGGACCGTGTTGCAGGCCGAAAGCACCAGCCCGCTCGACAAGATCACGACCGCAATCAGCTTCTTCACCATGACTCACCTCCTGAACCGGGCGCTCGGCATCGAGCGCCGGAGCCGGTCAGAAAATGCGCGCCAACGCTGCTTGGTTCCGCGGCCGTGCCGAATCGACGCGAAGCCGCGATGTCATGCAAGTCGTTGATATATTGGGGGAGCTCAAAAAGAAGTTGAGCCCGGAAGCGCCACCGGGGGGGGGAGGTCGGCGCGTCCGGGCCCATGATCTGGATAGCGAGAGCGGGGGGGCAAAAGGTCACTATCCGAACCGCATAACGAGGCATCTCTCGAGGGGTTCCACCGGCGGCAAAAAAATTTTGCAGGTTGAACCTGCGCCCGGCGCGCTGGTTGGATCAGACGAGGAGTCACAAGCCATGCCGAAGCCGACAGAAACACCGCCGTCGTCCGATATAGAGGGGGTCGATCAGGATCGCCGGCACAATGTCGACGTCGCGGTCGAAGTCGGCCAGGACAGCGCCGACCTCGAACGCGCGCACCAGCAGTCAGCCGGCCGGCCGAATTACTCGAAGGAGTCCTCGCACGACGATCGGTGACGATCATAGCGCATCGGATTCCGCTCGCCTTCACCTGAGCGATCGTGCGGGCTAAAGCGGCCTCGTCCGCAAGACCTTGATCGTTGCACGCTGGAACAGCCTGAAACGTGAATCATGGTCTCGTTAAAGGTTGAGAGGTGCGCATGGATCCGCTGGTTTCGACCCAATGGCTGCAGGACGAGCTTGGCGCGCCCGACCTCAGGGTGATCGACGCCACCATGTTCCTGCCCGACAGCGATCGCGACGCGCGCGCCGAATATGACGCGGCGCACATTCCCGGCGCGGTCTTCCTCGATATTGACGACGTCTCGGACCATGACAGCGACCTGCCGCACATGCTGCCGAGCGCCGAGAAGTTCGCCAGCCGCATGCAGTCGCTCGGCCTCGGCGACGGCAATCGCTTCGTCGTCTACGACAACAGCCCGCTGCACAGCGCGGCGCGGATCTGGTGGATGCTGAAAATCTACGGCGCCCATTATGCCGCGATCCTCGATGGTGGGCTCGAGAAGTGGAGGGCCGAGGGCCGGCCGCTGGAGAGCGGCGCCCAGCCCCATCGCCACGGCCATTTCACCCCGGCCTTCGACGCAGGGGCCGCCGTCGACAAGGCGGAGGTGCTCGGCCTGGTCGGCGCCGGCAGCCACGAGATCGTCGATGCCCGCGCCGCCGCGCGCTTCGCGGGCGAAGCGGCCGAGCCGCGCGCCGGCCTCGCCTCCGGCCATATCCCGGGCGCGCGAAACATCCCGCAAAGCGCCTTCTTCAACGACGACAATACATGGAAGAAGGGACCGGAGCTGCGCGCCCTGTTCGACGAGGCCGGCGTCGATCTCGACAAGCCGATGGTGACCAGCTGCGGCTCCGGCGTGACCGCCGCGGTGATCCTGTTCGGCGCCCGCCAGCTCGGCAAGGAGGACGTACGCATCTACGACGGCAGCTGGTCGGAATGGGGCGCCGATCCGGACACGCCGAAGGAAACCGGCGCGGCATGAGCGAGCATAAGCCCGAGACGAAGCTGGTCGAGCTCGGCCGGCGGCCGGAATGGACCGCCGGCATCGTCAATCCGCCGGTCTACCGCGCCTCGACCATATTGTTCGACAGCGTCGCCGACATGGATGCCGCCAATCCGCCGCGCGACGGCACGCTCCACTACGGCCGCAACGGCACGCCGACGACCTGGGCCCTGTGCGACGCCCTGACCGCGCTCGAGCCCGGAGCGGCGATCACCCGCCTCTACCCATCCGGCGCCGCCGCCGTCGCCGGCGCGCTGCTGGCCGTGCTCGAGGCGGGCGACGAATTGCTGATGGTCGACAGCGCCTACGGCCCGACCCGCGCCTTGTGCGAGGGCGTGCTCAAGCGGTTCGGCATCGCGACCCGCTATTACGACCCGATGATCGGCGCCGGCATCGCCGAGCTGATCGGCGAGGCGACCAAAGCGGTGTTCCTGGAAAGCCCGGGCACGTACACGTTCGAGGTGCAGGACGTGCCCGCAATCTGTGCGGTCGCAAAGGAGAGGGGACTCGTCACCCTGATCGACAATACCTGGGCGACGCCGCTTTTCTTCCCTGCGATCGGCCATGGCGTCGACATCTCGATCCTCGCCTGCACCAAATATATCGGCGGCCATGCCGATCTGATGCTGGGCTCGGTCACCGTCACCGAGCCTTATGCCGACCGGCTCGAGCGAACCCGGCGCGTGCTCGGCCAGACCGGCGGCCCGGACGATGTCTGGCTGGCGCTGCGCGGCCTGCGCACGCTCGACGTCCGGCTGCGCCGCCACGAGGAGAACGCCCTCGAGGTCGCGCGCTGGCTCGCCGAGCAGCCCCAGGTCGCGCGCGTGCTTCACCCCGCTCTCCCGGATTGTCCGGGCCACGAATATTGGCGGCGCGACTTTGCCGGAGCGACCGGCCTCTTCTCCTTCGTCCTCGACGGCGGCGACGCTGCGGCGGCCGCGCGGCTGATCGACGGCCTCAGCCTGTTCGGCATCGGCTATAGCTGGGGCGGCTATGAAAGCCTCGCCATTCCGGCCGAGCTGGTCCGCACCGCGACCCGGCTCGACCTCGAAGGGCCGTTGATCCGCCTCCATATAGGCCTCGAGCATCCCGACGATCTGATCGGCGACCTCGCCGCGGCCCTGTCGCGTTACGGCGGCGGCGGATGAACCTGATCGCCGCCCCGCCTTCGACCCACGAACTGGCCGCCGCAACGGTGGCGCTGGCGCTGATCGCTTTGTTCTGGGCGGCGGCATGGGCGGTGGGCCGAGCGGTCGGCCCGCGGCTTGCGACCTTCTGGGGCCGGATGGCGGGCTCGCCGGCCGAAGCGATCGTGCCGCGTGCCTGCGCCCTGGTGCGCTATCCGATCATCTGGCTGGCGCTGATGATCGCGCTCCGGGCCGATGCCTGGCCGTCGGGGGCCGCCTTCCTGCTCGGGCTCGGCGCCGCCACCGCCGCCGCCCTGTTCGTCGCGAACATGGTTCGCGGCCTCGGCCTGCCGCGCTGGATCGGCCTGCTGCTCGGCGCCTTCCTGCTGGTCGTGATCCTTGCCGGTGCGCTCGGCGGCCTCGATCCGGTCAGCCGGACGCTCGACAAGCTCGCCTTCACGATCGGCTCGCGCCGGCTCTCCCTGCTCGGCCTGATCCAGATCGTCGTCGCCCTGCTCGCCCTCTATGCGGCGGTCCGGCTCGTCATGCGGGTCGCCGGGCACACCATCCGCCACGCCGGCTCGCTCGATCCGACGCAGCAGGTGCTGGCGCAGAAGCTCGCCGCGATCGCGATCATCGCCGTCGCCTTCTTCGTCGGCATCGATCTCGCCGGCATCGATCTCACCGCGCTCGCCGTCTTCTCGGGCGCGCTCGGCCTCGCCGTCGGCTTCGGCCTGCAGAAGACGTTCGGCAATCTGATCGCCGGGATCATCCTGCTGATGGACCGGTCGATCAAGCCGGGCGACGTCATCTCGGTCGGCGAGAGCTTCGGCCAGGTCAACAAGATCGGCGTACGCGCCGTCTCGATCGTCACTCGCGACGGCAAGGAATATCTGATCCCGAACGAGCTGCTGATGACCCAAGAGGTCGTCAACTGGTCCTATTCGAGCCGCGACGTCCGGATCAGCATTCCGATCGGGATCGGCTATGATTGCGACGTTGATCTCGCCAAGCGGCTGATGGTCGAGGCCGCCAATGCCTCGCCGCGCGTGCTCGACAGCCCGAAGCCGGCGGTCTGGATGACCGGCTTCGGCGAGAATGCGCTCGAGCATGAGATCAGGGTCTGGATCGCCGACCCGGAGGCGGGGCTCGGCGCGGTCCGCTCGGACATTCTCGAGCGGCTCTGGGCCCTGTTCCGCGAGCACGGCATCGCCGTGCCCTATCCGCAGCGCGACGTCAGGGTGAAGTCATGGCCCGCGACGGCGCGTGAACCAGATCCGCCAGCGCGCTGAGCGCAGCGTCGAGACGCACCGCCAATCGTTCCGCGGCGACAAGCGGACTGCCGCTACGGGCCGCGACCAGCAGCGCCTCGACTCCGGCCGCGGCCCAGCTCGCCGTCTCGGCGGCGAGTGCGTCGAACCGCCGTTGGACGATCGGCAATGCGCGATCATAGGCGTCGCTGAGCCGCGCCGCTTCCTCGAGCAGGGCGTCGCCACCCGGTGCGCCGCGGCGTCCGGCAATCTCCTCGACCAGCCGTAGCAACTCGCGCAGCTGGGCGATCTGCCGTCCGGGGTCGGCGCCGGACGCGGCCGGCATGGGAGGCGCTTGATGAGTCACGCCGGCACCCTAGGCCCGCTGCGCTAAGGAAGCGCTAACGCCTCGGCGCGGCGGCGGCCGCGATCCGGCGCGCGGGAGTTGCCTTGCGGCCGCCGCTGCGGCAGTCCCGCGCTCGATGCACAAGCTCGTCGCGACCATGATCGCCTTGCTCGCCGCAGCGCCGGCGCTGGCGCAGGAGGCCGAGGCTCCGGCCGGCACCGCGACGCCGTCGGCGCTCGATCCCGTCGTCGAGATCAACCTGCTCTCGGACTATCGCTTCCGCGGCGTCTCGCGCTCGGACGAGGATCCGGCGGTCCAGGCGGCGCTGACCGTCTTTCACGACAGCGGCCTCTATGCCGGCCTGCGCGGCACCAGCCTGTCGGGCACCGACACCTGGCGCAGCCGCGATCCGGCGTTCCAGGACCTGGGCGACGTCCAGCTCGATCTCTACGCGGGCATCCGCACCGACCTCGGCGGCGGCTTCGATCTCGACGCCGGCGCGCTCTATTACCTGTTCGCCGGCGGCGACGGCGCGACCGATTATGTCGAGCCTTATGCGTCCTTGTCCTATCTGATCGGTCCGGTTCAGCTGACCGGCGGCGCCAAATATGCGCCGTCCCAGGCCGCGATCGGCAATGAGGACATGCTCTACCTCTTCGGCCAGGTCGATTTCACCGTTCCGTTCCGGCCGTGGAGCTTCACCGCCCAGCTCGGCCGCCAGGATTGGGGTGCGTATGGCAGCTACTGGAACTGGACGTTGGGCGCCGCCTATCAGGTCCAGATCGCGGGCATTCCCGACACCGAGATTGGGCTGCGTTACGTCGACACGGACCTGCCGTCGGGGCCGGGTGCGGATGCCGGCATCCTCTTGTCGGTCGGTCTGCGCTTCTGACCCCATTTTAAATTCGCGCAGAGACGCAGAGACGCAGAGACGCAGAGAATCCGCGTTTCCGGCGTGAAGCGCCCATGAGCTGACGCAGATATTCGGGATTCGCGGCCAATGGGCCGCACACGGCCTCTCTGCGCCTCTGCGTCTCTGCGCGCAAAAAAAATAGGAGGGCCGAGCTGCCGCTCGACCCTCGAATCAATTCGCAGCCGACGAACGGCTCAGTTCGGAACCTGGACCGAAGCTTCCTGGCCGTCGCCCTGCGGCAGCTGCAGGATCGTCTGAACCAGCGCGCCGCGGTTGACGACGCGGGTCTGTGGGTCGGCGGCGACCGAGCGGGCGCCCAGGGTGGCGCGGTTGGCGCCGGCCTGCTGGAGCACATTGTTCTCGACCGCGGCGCGCGGCTGCGGCCCGCCGAACAGGGCCTGCAGCGCCTCGGCGCGCGGATCGGTGCCGGAATCCGCCTCGCCCGGGCGCGGCGGCGTCATCGCGAAATCGGGCGGCACCACCAAGGGCGCATTGCGGGCGACCGCGAACTCGTCCGGACGGCTGCGGTTGAACGGTCCGTTGGCGCAGCCGGCGACGAGGGCGGCGGCCGACACGGCCAGGACGAGACGGGTGAAACGCATGTCTAGGATTCCTTCTTCTCGCGCATCAGCAAAGCGCGGACGAGCAGCAGCAGCACGCCGATGGTAATCGCGGCGTCGGCGACATTGAAGACCAAAAAGGGCCGCCACTCGCCGAAATGCAGGTCGGCGAAGTCGACGACATAGCCGAACCGCACCCGATCGACGATGTTGCCGAGCGCGCCGCCGAGCACCAGCGACAGCGCCAGCGAATCGTCGCGCCGGCGCTCGCGCCACATCCAGACCGCCACGAACAGGGCGATCGCCGCGGTCGCGCCGACCAGAAGCCAGCGCCCGAGCGGCGTCCCCGCCGAGAGCAGCCCCAGCGACACGCCTGTATTCTCGACCCAGTGCAGGTCGAAGAAGGAGAACAGCCGGATCGTCTGATCGGGCTGGTCCTTCAGGTTGAGCGGATAGGTGACGACCCATTTGGTCGCCTGGTCGAAAACGAAGACCAGGAAGGCGGCGACGAAGGCCGCCGAGCGGTTGCGCTTCATTCGCCAGCGATCGGCGCCCGTATCCCCCTCAGCCATTCACCATTCCTTCGCAGCGACCGCACAGGCCGCCGTCCTCGGCGACCTCGGGCAGGAGCCGCCAGCAGCGCCCGCATTTTTCATGGTCGGAGCGAGTCACGGAGATCGTGTCGGTCCCGCCCGGCATGACCTCGGACACGATGTAGATTTCGGCGAGCTCGGCAAGGGCCTCGTCGGTGAGGTCCAGTTCCATTTCGGGATAGAGGATCTTCGCCTCGAGGCTCGATCCGATAACCTTCTCGCGCCGCAGCGGCTCGATCGCCTCGGTCACCCGCTCGCGGGTGGCGCGGATCAGATCCCATTTCGCGCCGAGCGCCTCGTCGCGCCACGCCGGATCGATCTCGGGCCAGTCGAGCAGATGGACCGAGCCGCCGTCCGGATAGCGCGTGCCCCACACCTCCTCGGCGGTGAAGCAGAGGATCGGCGCCATCCAGCGCACCAGCGCGTGGAACACCCGGTCGAGCACCGTCCGATAGGCGCGGCGCTTGAGCGTGCCCTCGGGCAATTTCGGCCCGACGTCGCAATAAAGGCTGTCCTTGCGGATATCGAAGAAGAAGGCCGACAGATCGTCATTGGCGAAGCTCGTGATCAGTCGCGAATAGCGGTTGAACTCGAACCCCTCGGCGGCCTCCTTCAGCTCCGCATCCAGGCTGGCCAGCCGGTGCAGCACCCAACGCTCGAGCTCGGGCATGTCCTCCACTGCGACTGCCTCGGCATCGGCGAAGCCGTCGAGCGCGCCGAGCAGGTAGCGGAACGTGTTCCTGAGCTTGCGATAGGCGTCGGTGGTGGTGGCGAGCACCTCCTTGCCGATCCGGACATCCTCGAAATAGTCGGTCGAGGCGACCCAGAGCCGCAATATGTCGGCGCCGTTGTCGCGGATGATGACGAGCGGATCGACGACATTGCCGACCGACTTGGACATCTTCCGCCCCTGCTGGTCGAGCGCGAAGCCATGGGTCAGCACGCCCTCATAGGGGGCCCGCCCCCGCGTGCCGCTGCTCTCGAGCAGAGACGACTGGAACCAGCCGCGATGCTGGTCCGATCCCTCGACATAAAGGTCGGCCCGCACGCCCTCGCCGTAGCGGGCCTCGATCACGTAGCTGTGGGTCGAGCCGCTGTCGAACCAGACGTCGAGAATATCGGTGACCGGCTCGTAATCCTCGAGCTTGTAGCCATTGCCGAGCAGGGCCTGGTGGTCGGCGCCGAACCAGGCATCGGCGCCGCCCTCGTGAAACGCCCGGATGATCCGCGCATTCACCGCCGCATCGCGCAGATAGTCGCCCGACTTGCGATGCACGTAGAGCGCGATCGGCACGCCCCAGGCGCGCTGCCGGCTGATCACCCAGTCCGGCCGCCCCTCGACCATCGCCCGGATCCGGTTCTTCGACTTCTCCGGCACCCACCGCGTCTCATCGATCGCCTGCAGGGCGGTCTGTCTGAGTGTTTCAAGCCCCTCCCCTTCAGGGGAGGGGTTGGGGTGGGGCAGGGCATCCGAGACTGCACCAGCGAGAATCCCGCGGTCCATAGGAATGAACCACTGCGGCGTGCACCGAAAGATCACCTTCGCCTTCGACCGCCAACTGTGCGGATACGAATGCTGAAAATCCGCACTCGCCGACAACAACCCGCCCGCCTCGCGCAGATCCGAGCAGATCGGCCCGTCCGGCGCATTGAACTTGTTGTTGATCACCGACCCCTGGCCGCCGAGCCAGAGCCAGTCCTCGCGATACCGCCCATCGTCGGTGACCGCGAACACCGGATCGATCCCATATTGCTTGCACAGCAGGAAATCGTCCTCGCCATGATCCGGCGCCATGTGGACCAGGCCGGTGCCGGCATCGGTCGTGACGAAATCGCCCGGCAGGAACGGCCGCGGCTTTTCGAAGAACCCGCCGAGATGGTGCATCGGGTGACGGGCGACGCATTTCGAAAGCTCGTCGGTGGAGACGAATCGTTCGAGTTCCAGGGCCAAGCCGGCCCTTCGGGCGAATTCTGCCACAAGCGGCAGAGCGAGCAGATAGCGTCCTTCGTCGTTCCGAACGACGACGTAAGCGTCGACGATCGGTTCGCTCCCGGTCGACTCGGAATTGAAGGCTGGATTGAAAGCGATCCCCTGGTTGACCGGAATCGTCCAGGGCGTCGTTGTCCAAATCACTGCACGAACGCCAATAAGCTCCGGCAGCGGACTCTCCACAATCTCGAACCCGACATCGATCTGGGTCGAGACGATATCCTCATATTCCACCTCGGCCTCGGCCAAGGCGGTCTTCTCGACCGGGCTCCACATCACCGGCTTGGCGCCGCGATAGAGCTGGCCGCTCTCGGCGAACTTCAGCAGCTCCTCGACGATCTTCGCCTCGGCCTCGTACTTCATGGTGAGATAGGGATCGTCCCACTCGCCCATTACGCCGAGCCGCTGGAACTGCTCGGACTGCACGGCCACCCATTTCTCGGCATAGGCCCGGCATTCGGCGCGGAACTGATCGACCGGGACTTCGTCCTTGTCCTTCTTCTGCTTGCGATAGGCCTCCTCGACCTTCCACTCGATCGGCAGGCCGTGGCAGTCCCAGCCAGGGATGTAGGGCGCGTCATAGCCCCGCAAGGTCGCCGAGCGCACGACGATGTCCTTGAGGATCTTGTTCATCGCATGGCCCATATGGATGTCGCCATTGGCGTAGGGCGGGCCGTCGTGGAGAATCCAGCGCTTGCGGTCCTTCCGCGCCGCGCGCAGCTGCTCGTACAACTTCTGCTCGGCCCAGCGCGCAAGGATGGCCGGCTCCTTCTGCGCGAGGCCGGCTTTCATCGGGAAGTCGGTCTTCGGCAGGAAGACCGTGTCTCTGTAGTCGGGCTTTTCGGACATATGGCCGGCGGCCTTAGCCTAGCTTCTCGCAGATGCAAAACGGATGCTTGTCCATCGCATCGCCCGATGTCGTACGCCTATTGGCTCGCGCAGAGACGCAGAGGCGCGAAGAGGCAGCACGCTGCAATCTCCCCTTGATCCATTCGGGTAGAAAGAGGGCGCCGCAGTTGGTCGTTCGCCGCGGCATCTCTGCGTCTCTGCGTCCTCCGTGCTCTCTGCGCGAAAATTAGGGAGGCGGAGCCCGCGCGGTCGCCGCCGCTAAGGAATCAGTTGTGTGATGCCCGATATTTTTGGCGCGCTGCGCGCGCGAGAGCGCAGCGACGCAGAGATGTCAGGCCAGGAGGCGGCGCAGTCGTCCTTTTGATGATGCCCTGAAGAATGAGCGCTGCGAGCTAGAAAGGTCGCCGACTCTCTGCGTCTCTGCGTCCTCCGCGCTCTCTGCGCGAAAATGTCGGGAGCCGCCGCAGCGCACCGCAGCAGGCGTAAGTGCGCGACAGTCAGGCCGGCTGCGCCGCCAGCCGCATTTTCGCCTCGTCGGCGTCGCGGCCGATCTGGTCGACGAGGCCGTTCACATCCTCGAACACCATTTCCTCGCGGATGAAGTCGATCAGCTGCACTTCGACCGTCTGGCCGTAGAGATCGCCATCGAAATCGAAGAAATAGGGCTCGAGCAGCTCCTTCGGCGGATCGAACATCGGCCGCGTGCCGACATTGGCAACGCCGTCGAGCAGCCGTCCGTCGGGGAGCCGCCCGCGCACCGCATAGACCCCGAAGCGCGGCCGCAGGTAATTGTGTAGCGACAGGTTCGCGGTCGGAAAACCGAGCTCCCGCCCGCGCTTGTCGCCATGCTCGACCACGGCCTCGATCGTGAAGGGCCGGGTCAGCAGCCGGGTCGCGGTCGTGCAATCGCCCTGCTGGAGCGCCTCGCGGATCCGGCTCGACGAGACGATTCCCTCCTCGTCGACGACCGGCGCGACCGCGTCGACCGAGATCCGGTTGGCGTGGCCGAGCAGCTTCAGCACCTCGACATTGCCGCCGCGGCCCTTGCCGAAGGTGAAGTCCTCGCCGGTGGCGACCCCGCTGACGCCAGCCCGGCTGAGCAGATGGTCGTTGACGAAGTCGGGGGCGGTCACCGCGGCGAGATCGGCGTCGAAACGATAGACCAGCATCGCGTCGGCGCCGGCGGCGGCGAACAGCCGCTCGCGCTGGTCGAGCGTGGTCAGCCGGAAGGGTGGCAGATCGGGCTTGAAGAAGCGCGCCGGATGCGGATCGAAGGTCGCGACCAGGACCGGCTTGCTTGCGGCGCGGCCGCGGCTGACGGCGCGGCCGACCACCGCCTGGTGGCCCCGGTGAAATCCGTCGAAATTGCCGAGCGCGACGATGCCGCCTCGAAAAGGCGCCGGAACCGCCGAGCCCCCGTCCAGGCGCTCCATCACGCTGCTATAGGTAGAGGGCGGCCATCTTTCTAGGGCGCATGGGCCCGCGGTCAGCGGCGTCGTTCGAGCCGGACGAAGCTGTAATCCGGCCGGCCGTCCATGGCGGGATGATGCTCGCGCGCCACCTCGCGCCAGTCGGCGGGGGCGAAGGGCGGGATCGAGACGTCGCCCGCGGCGTCGACATGGACCTCGGTCAGCTCGATCGCGTCGGCGCGCGGCGCGAACAAGGCGAAGATCTCGGCGCCGCCGATGATCGAGACAGGGCCGTCGCCGGCGAGCCGGAGCGCGGCCTCGGCGTCGCGCGCGGTCTCGGCGCCCTCGCGCGCCCAGTCCGGATCGCGGGTGAGCACGATATGGCGCCGCCCCGGCAGCAATCCGGGCAGGCTGTCGAAGGTGCGCCGGCCCATGATCATCGCCGAGCCCATCGTGACGCGCTTGAAGTGCCTGAGGTCGGCCGGCAGATGCCAGGGCAGGGCGCCGTCCTTGCCGATCACCCCATTGTCCGCGCGCGCGACCACCATCGTGATCGGCGGCCTGCTCACACTGCGACCTCGGCCTTGATGTGCGGATGCGGGTCGTAGTCCGAAATCTCGAAATCCTCGTAGCGATATTCGTCGATCGCGCCAGGGCGTCTCAGGATCGTCAGCTTCGGCAAGGGCCGCGGGTCGCGGCGCAATTGCTCGCGCGCCTGGTCGAGATGGTTGGAATAGAGGTGGCAGTCGCCACCGGTCCAGACGAACGTCCCTGGCTCGAGCCCGCATTGCTGGGCGAGCATATGGGTCAGCAGCGCGTAGGAGGCGATGTTGAACGGCACGCCGAGGAAGACGTCGGCGCTGCGCTGGTAGAGCTGGAGGTGCAGCTTGCCGCCGGCGACCTGGGTCTGGAACAGGCAGTGGCACGGCGCCAGCGCCATCAGATGGAGATCGGCCGGGTTCCAGGCCGAGACGATCTGCCGCCGCGAGGCCGGGTCGCGCTTGATCAGCTCGATCAGGCCGGCGATCTGGTCGATCTCGCGCCCGTCCGGCGCCTGCCAGTGGCGCCACTGCTTGCCATAGACGGGGCCGAGATCGCCCTTCTCGTCCGCCCATTCGTCCCAGATGCTGACCTTGTTCTCCTTGAGCCAGCCGACATTGGTGTCGCCTTTCAGGAACCAGAGCAATTCGATCAGGATCGAGCGGATGTGCAGCTTCTTGGTGGTGAGCAGGGGGAAGCCCCTGGCGAGGTCGAAGCGCATCTGGTGGCCGAACACCGATCGGGTGCCGACGCCGGTCCGGTCCTGTTGCGCGACGCCCTCGTCGAGGATCAGGTGCAGGAGATCGAGATATTGCCGCATGGCCCGAGCTTAAGAGGAAGGCTGAGTCGGCGCTACTTTAATCCTCCCCGGAACGGGGAGGGG
>JAYRLF010000400.1:0-3665 GCA_041905385.1 Allosphingosinicella sp. | reverse complement strand
AAGCTTGGCAAAGATGCAATGGGCGAGCAACACTATGGGTCGGCTTCGGAAATAGCGATCCGGGCGGACCAGGCGCCCGGCCTCGCCTGGACCAGTCTCGAGGTGGCTTCGCAGGTCCCGCTCGCGGCGAGCGCGGTCCGCCACGATCAGCGTCTCAAGCGCAGCCGCAATGCCGTCCGCGACACTGGCCCGGCAATCCGGGTCTGCCTCGTCAACCAGGGCGCCGACCCGCTCGATCGCCAGCTCGGTGTCGCACCCGCCCCCAAAGGCGGAGCCGGCATAGGCCTTCGCCATCGCCACGCGAAGCGGCGCCTTGGTCGGCGGGATGCTTGGCTTTTGGCGGAAGGCCTGTCCGACCTGGTCGTCACTGGCCGCGAGCCGGGCAAAGGCCGCCAGCCATGCGTCCGGCGATGAATCCAGCAGGGCGTCGACGATCCGTGTCGCGGATCGGGCCGGATCCTGCGCCGCTATGACCCGGCGCGCGAAATGATCGGCGATCATCAGCGGCCCGATCGCCGGCATGGTCGTGGAGAGATCCACGCCGGCGCGATGGTGCCGCGGAAAAACCCGCGCGAGCTGGGGCGCCAGTGGCGCCCGGTTGCTGAAATGACGGTTGAGGATCTCGACCGGGCAGCCGGGCTCGCCGGCCAGTCCAGCCACCGCGAGGCAGCGCAGCACTTCGCCGTCCCTGGTGTCGATCCCGGCCTCCGACAGCTCACGGATGAGCTGGTCGCACCGTTCATCGAGCAGGCGATTGCGGCTGGTAGAGGCCTGCCAGCCGGCCTTCCCGATCGATTCAAGCATCAATTGGACAAGCAGGGGATTGCCGCCTGTCACGTCGATCACGCGATCGAACTGCTCGGTGCGATGCAGGCTGGTGAGACGCGGCCCGAGCAGGCGGGCCAGGGCTCGGACCTGCGGCTGTTCGAACCAGCCCTCCGGCAGGACGAACGTCGCGTCTTCCGGAACGATCCGTCCTCGTGTCCCGATCGAAACGTCGTGCTGGCAGATCGCTAGAAGGCGGACGGGATGCGAGAAGGCGGCACCCCCCAATGCCCGAACCCACTCGTCGAGACGTGCCTCGCTCGCCTGGTCGAGCAGCAACAAGGTTGGCCGGCGAGGTCGCCAGCCGGCCAGCGCCAGCGCTGCATCGGGTGTGCGCGTGATGTCGATCAGGCCCGTGTCCCACGGATCATCCTCGCGATAGCGAGCGAGCCGGGTCATGAATCGCAGCCAGATCAGGAAGCGGCCCAGCAGATCGGCGAGGCCCTGCGGCTTGCGTCCGAAGCGATGGCGGCGGCCAAGATGGCGCGCTATCTCGACCGCCAGTCGCGACTTGCCGGCTCCCGGGGCCCCGGTCAGAAGCGCAGCCGCGAACGGCTCGACGGGCGTCAGGCGGAGGTGCCAGCGTCGTCGGACCTGATCCGAACCCTTGCCGATCCTGGTCAGCAACCCGGTCCAGATCGCGCTCGTCGCGGCATCGCGCGGCGCTTGCCAGGGCATTGCCAGGCCAGGGTCCCGGCTGTTCGAGGGCAGGTCCTCACACACCTCGCGGATCGGCTCGAATGTCCAGTCATCGTGCGGCCGGACCAGCCAGCCTTCAAGCCTGTCGACGCATCGCCGGCACAGGAACAGGCCGAGCAGATAGCCAATGCCGAGGACGACCAATTCATCCTCAGCCTTTATGCCGGGAAGGCGTTCGCCCGCCGATTCGATGAGCGGTCCAATCCAGGGCAAGCTGGCAATGAGCTTCGGCAGATAGGCCTTGGCGACGTCATGCCCGACGAAGAGGCTGATCCATATCAGGAGCAGATAGAGAAGGACGGCGAAACCCGGTCCGACCAACAATGCGCGGATAACGAGCCGGGCGAAGCGGACCCTCCGCAAATGGCGATCGCGTCTGATTGTCCAGTTGGATTCCACGCCCGCGCTCCCCGGAGCGATGCTATCGCAGGCCAGCTCTCGCAGCCAGCCTCACTGGCGCGAGCTTGCGACGGGCCTGGCGGTCGTTGAAGGCGTTTCGTTGACGCCCGCAGGCAGCTCGAGACGATGCTCGACGCCCACCGCCTGCGAGTGTCGCGATCATTGTCCGCTTGGCGAGCCTATCGAGTCGGACAGCGAAAACCTGAATTTCCGATGACGACGGCTGAACAGGCGATCCCTCGCAATCATCCGTCCCTTTGGCGGATCACCTTCTTGATCGTGCCGCACATCGAGCAGGCGTCGAGCCGCCGCTCGAACCCGGCGGTGCCGGCGAGCTCGCGCGTCTTGTGATTGGCATGCTGGCGCACGCTGAGTTCCAGCGTGCGGGTGATGCAGTCGTCGCAGATCGGCGCGCCATCAAGCCGCCGGATCAGGGCAGCCACCTCGTCTCTGACCGTCATCTGTCCCCCCTCGAGCGATCATAGGGCAAGGCGGTGCCGGACGAAACTGCCGGCGCTGGCGGTTTCTTCCATTGCGCCTGGTCGCATCGGGTGACGGGGGCACGAATGTGCGTGCCCGGCTTTTCGTGCCTCCGCCGCGGTCGGCGCATCGCTCATGCAACGTGCGACCAGGCAGGCGAGCGACGATGACCGCCGACGAAAATGAACGCGCCGCCCGGGCGGCCAGGGGCTCACCCTTCCTCAGCACCGAGCAGGCCGCCTTCTATCTCGGCCTGTCGAAGCGCACCCTGCAGCAGCATCGCAGCAGCGGCACCGGCCCGCGCTTCCGCCGCCACTGCCGGCATGTGCGCTATCATATCGACGATCTCGACGCCTGGTCGCGCGGCGAGACCGGCCATGTCTAGGCTGCGGGTCGCGTCCATTTTTGGCTCGCCGCCGGGGCTGGCTTGGCGCGCGGTGCTGGTCGCTTCGCTGGCGGTCGCCCTGCTGGCGACCCTGGTCGCGCCACCGCGCCCGCACCTGGTCTGGAACGTCTCGGCGAGTGCGCCGGTCGGGCTCTATCGGGTCGAGCCCGCGGCGGAACTCCGGCGCGGCGACCGGGTGGTCGCGCGCCTGCCCGCGCGCTGGCGCGGCCTTGCCGCGCGGCGGCACTATCTGCCGGCCAATGTGCCGCTGGTAAAGCGGGTCGCCGGCGTGCCCGGCGACCGGGTCTGCGCGCGTGGCCGGCGTCTCTCGATCAACGGGCGGCGGGTCGCGCAGCGGCTGCGCCGCGACGGGTCCGGCCGTCCGCTACCGGCCTGGCAGGGCTGCGTCACCCTGGGCGCTGGGCGCTATCTGCTGCTGCTGCCGGCGCCGGGCTCGTTCGACGGGCGCTATTTCGGGATCAGCGATGGTTCCGACATCATAGGGCGGGCGCATCTGCTGTGGCGGCGTTGAGGCGGGCCATCATGGCTCTGGTCCTGTGCCTGGCTGCTCCGGCCGAGGCCGAGGTCGGCCGCTGGCGGGCCCATGTCGAGGAGGCCTCGTCGCGGTTCGGCGTGCCGGTCGCGTGGATCGAGCGGGTGATGCGCGCCGAGAGCGGCGGGCGCACGCACCTGCACGGCCGGCCGATCGTCAGCCGGGCCGGAGCGATGGGGCTGATGCAGCTGATGCCGCGGACATGGGCGGAGATGCGAGACCGACTTGGCCTGGGGGCGGATCCTCATGCGCCGCGCGACAATATCCTCGCCGGCACCTTCTATCTGCGCCTGATGTACGACCGGTTCAGCTATCCGGGCCTGT
>JAYRLF010000399.1:0-3673 GCA_041905385.1 Allosphingosinicella sp. | reverse complement strand
GGACGGATGGTGAGCGAGACCGAAAAGAAGCGGCCCGAGATCGAGGCCGAGGCGGCCGCCTGGCTGGCCCGGCTCAACGGACCGTTCCGCAGCGCCGACAGCGAGGTGGGGCTGCGGCGCTGGCTGGAGCGCGACCCGGCGCACGAGGCGGCGTTCGAGCGCGCGACCGAGATCTGGGAGATGATTCCGGGCGCCGAGCCGGAGCGCGAGAGCGTTGAAGAAGAGCCTGTGTCCCGCCGGCGGCTGCTCGCGGTCGCCGCCGGCCTGGCGGCGCTGGTCGCGACCGGCGGCAGCCTGTTCGTGCTGACCCGGCCACCCGCTTATGAGACGGCGATCGGCGGGCAGGAACTGGTCCGGCTCGACGACGGCAGCCGGGTCAGTCTCAACACCGACAGCCGGATCGCCGTGCTCTATTCGGACGGCGAGCGCCGGGTCCGGCTCGACCGCGGCGAGGCGATGTTCGAGGTCGCGCACAACCCGGACCGGCCGTTCCTGGTCGAAGCCGGCGACGAACGGATCCGCGCGCTCGGCACGACCTTCGTCGTCCGCCGCGACGCGGCCGGCAAGACCAGTGTCACCCTTGTCGAAGGCCGGGTCGAGGTCACGCGCCAGGCCGGAGCGGCGCGGATCGCCGTGCTTGCGCCCGGCCAGCGGGTCACGGTCTCGGCCAGCGCCGGCGCGGCGCTCGACCGTCCGCCGATGGAGCTGGTCACCGCCTGGCGGCGCGGCGAGGTCGTGTTCGAGGATTCCTCGCTGATCGAAGCCGTCGAGGAGCTCAACCGCTACAGCCCGACCCGGCTGGTGATCGCCGATCCGCGGGTCGCGTCGCTGCGCGTGTCCGGTGTCTTCTCGACCAGCGATCCCGCCGAGGCCGCGCGCGCGGTCGCTGCGCTGCATCGGCTGCGGGTCGATCAGGTCGGGGAGGAATTGCGCCTGTCCTCCCTGTGAGGCGAAGCTTCATGGGGAGGGAAGCGCGAATGTCCGATTTCTCTCCGGCCATCGTCTTGTCGACAGGAGCGCGGAACGAACCGCGCCCGATGGGAGACGGGGGGTAGCATGAAGACATTGCTGATCCGGGCGCTGGCGGCGGGGGCCGCGGTAGCGGCGATTTCGGTGGCGCCGAGCGCGGCTTATGCCCAGGCGATCTACACGTTCAGCCTGCCGCAGCAGGAGCTGGGCCGGTCGCTACGCCAGGTCGCGCGCCAGACCGGATCGAGCATCGTGTTCGAGCCGGCCGTCGTGCGCGGCCGGCGCGCGCCGGCGCTTCAAGGCGCCCATTCGCTCGACGATGCGATCCGGCAGTTGCTCGGCGGCTCCGGGCTCGAGGCGCGGCGGACCAGCGGCGGCTCATGGGTGATCGCGCCGGCGCACAGCGTCGGCGGACCGCGCGCAGAGGTCGACGAGGAGACCGGCGAGGAGATCGTCGTCACCGGCTCGCACATCCGCGGCGCGCCGAATCGGACCGTGCCGACCCGGATCGTCACCCGGCCGGAGATCGAGGAGACCGGCTATGCGACCACCCAGGCGCTGATCGAATCGCTGCCGCAAAATTTCGCGCTGACCAGCGAAGGCAGCCGCAATGTCGGGATCAGCGACGCGAGCACGCAAGGGTCGGCGATCAACCTGCGCGGCCTCGGCGAAGGCACCACTCTGACGCTGGTCAACGGACGCCGGCTGGCGCTCGGCTATCTCGGCTCCGCGGTCGACATTTCCGGCCTCTCGCTGGCGGCGGTCGAGCGGGTCGAGATCCTGACCGACGGCGCCTCGGCGATCTACGGCTCGGACGCGATCGGCGGCGTCGTCAACTTCATCCTGCGCTCCGACTATGACGGCGCCGAGACTTCGCTCCGCGCCGGCGTCGCGCCCGGCGGGATCAACGAATATCGCGCCAGCCAGGTGGTCGGCACGAGCTGGAGCGGCGGCGGCGTGGTCGCGGTCGGCGAATATTATCATCGCGACCTGCTGCGCGCGACCGACCGCAGCTTCGTGCCCGCGACCTCGCAGGCCGGGGGCATCCTGCCCCGCGTCGACACCTATTCGCTGATGCTCTCGGGCCGGCACGCGTTCAGCGACGCACTGACCGTCTTCGCCGACGGCTATTATTCGCAGCGCGACACGTTCGGACTCGCCTTCCTGGGGCGCAACGAAAGCTACCGGCTCGACAACGCCCAATATGCGGCCACGCTCGGGCTCGACTGGCGGATGACCGACGACTGGCGGCTCGAATTGACCGGGAGCCTCGCCCGCAACGATCTGTTCCGATCGGCCAGCAGCACGCTCAACGGCGCCAATGGCGACCTGCTCAACGAGGTGCTCTCGGACATCGTCGCACTCGAAGCGCGCGCGACCGGCACATTGCTGTCGCTGCCCGGCGGCGACATCCGCGCCGCGCTCGGCGGCGCCTATCGCTGGGAGGATCTGAGCTCGGTGCCGTCCTTCGCCAACGGGACCGGCAATCCAGGCAATCCGATCCGGATCGAGCAGCAGGTCCGCAGCCTCTATGGCGAGCTCTACATCCCGATCGTCGGCGCGGGCAACCGCATGCCGGGGTTCGAGCGGCTCGAGCTGTCGCTCGCCGGCCGCTATGACGATTACAACCGGTTCGGCAGCTCGTTCGACCCGCGGATCGGCGCGATGTGGGAGCCGATCGAAGGCGTGCGGATTCGCGGCAGCTACGGCACCTCTTATGCCGCGCCCAAGCTCGCCGACTATAATTTCGCGTCGATCCGGGTGTTCGCTCTGAACCAGCCCGATCCGGCCGCCGGCAATGCGCTGCGCCCGCAGCTGATCCTGCTCGGCACCGACGTCGACAGCCTGGGCCCGCAGGAATCGACGAGCTGGACATTGGGGCTCGACATCGCGCCGCCGCCGATCCCCGGCCTGCGCCTCCAGGCCAATTATTACGACATCTCGTTCCGCAACCGGATCACGATTCCGCCGCCGACCTCGGTGATGCTCGGCAATCCCGCCGCTTTCGCCGACCTCATCATCCGCAACCCGACGCCGCAGCAGATCGCCGACGCCCTCGCGGAAGGCCAGAGCGGCGGCAATCCGCCGCTGCTGCTGGTCAATCCGAACACGGCGGTGGTGATCGTCGACGGGCGCCGCCGCAACCTGGCGACGACCAACACGACCGGCATCGATCTCAATGCGAGCTACAGCAGCAGCTGGGGCCTCAGCCGGTTCAACGTCGCGCTCGGCGCATCCTACATCTTCAAGCTGGAAAATGCGGTCTCGGCCACGTCGCTGCCTTTCGACAGCGTCGGCACGATCTTCAACCCGACCCGGCTGCGCTTCCGCGGCTCGGCCGGCTGGTCGCGGCTCGGCTGGGCGGTCAATCTCGCGGTCAACCACACCGACGATTATATCGACAATCGGGTCGCAACCGCGCTGGTGCCGGTTTCATCCTACACGACCGTCGATGCGCGTATTGCCTATCGCTTTCAGGAATCGGCGCCGCCGGTGCTGCGCGACCTGCAGATCGCGCTCGCCGCTCAGAATCTGTTCAACGAACGGCCGCCGCGTGTGGCGGTGGTCCGGCCCGACTTCGACCTCGGCTACGATCCGACCAACGCCAATCCGATCGGGCGCGTGCTGTCGATCGAGATTTCGAAACGGTGGTGACGGGCCGGCGCTGCCTTGCCGCCTTGGCGCTGGCGGCGGCCGCAGCGCC
>JAYRLF010000016.1:6893-23632 GCA_041905385.1 Allosphingosinicella sp. | reverse complement strand
GTCAGGACCTGGCCGACATAATCATTGTCCTCCGTCGCCGGATTGTCGTCCTGCGCGGTGCCGTCCGCAGTCGCAATGTCGAAGGTGACGCCGCCCGCGCCGGCCGGCGCGCTTAGGGAGACGGTGAAGGTAAAGACCGTCGTGCCGGTCTCGCCTTCCGCCTGGCTGACATCGTTGACGTTGAGGACTGGCAGCGCGCTGCCGCCCTGCGGCGTAAGCGAGAAATCGTCGAGGGCGAGACCGTCATCGGCGCTGCTGGCGTTCACGTCGATCCAGCGGATCCAGAAGGTTGCGCCATTCGCGATGGACAGGCTGCTGATCGTGGCAGACAGCGCCGTGCGAAACCCAGCGGCATTGCCGTCTCTGGCACCAGCGGTGCCGGTTGTGTCGGGTGTGACAAAATTCAGCGCGCCGATATTGGTCCAGGTCGCAGCCGCGTCATTCACCGCAGTGGCATTATAACTGATCTCGAAGTTCAGCTGGTCAGTGCGCCCAGCCGTGCCGAGGCGCCATTGCTCGCCGACATAGGCGATGTCGAGCGAGGTGATGGTCGCGCCGGTATTGTTGGTGAATTCCGCGCCGTAGGTCGGGATCAGGGTGCCGCTCTGAAGACTGCCGAGCGCTCGATCGGTGCTCCCAGCGGCGCCATAGGAAAAGGTGTCACCAGTATTGGAGCCGCCAGTGTCGACCGCATATTGCTCATTGTCGCGCGCGCCACTGCCGGCCTCCGACAGAACCCAACCATTGATCGTCAAATTGTTGGTCGTGCTGCCCGCCGTGTTGGAAAGCGTGTCAAAGTTCTGCGTGTAGGCGGAGCCGAAGGTAGTCAGCGAAATGGCGGGCATTGGCTAGCGCTCCTGACGGAAAAATACGGTGGAAAGGGAAGCGAAACTGCGACTTGCGAATGATCGCGACCGGGCTGAATCGACTTTGCAGAGTAGGGTCCCGTGATGACGGTTTTGCGTCGCCGGATAGGGCACCCAGAGGCGCAGCGGGAACGGCAAAAAAGAGGACGCGGATGCGGCACCCGGCATCCGATGCGCGATCATGAAAGACGAACCCCCGACTTGGACGCACGGCGCGACTCGCTGCCGCGACAGAACCAAGCCTAAGTCGCGGCCTGTTCGAGTCAACCGGAATACCGTAGTCCCCGCAGTGACTTATTCAGCAGTGTGCAAGGTTCGCGCCCGGTCGGCCGTTCGGGATCGCTTGCGCGCGCACGGGGTGACGCGTCGAGATGTGAGGCCTATGCGCTTGACGTGAGCGCGCGCGCCGGCTTGTCCCGGCTTGAGACGAGGGGTTCGAAAGAAATGGCGTCTGCGCCGAGCGCGGCAGAACGGAAGGAGGGCCGGTCGATCGGGCGGGTCGCCGCCTTCGTCGGCGCGCTGGTCCGGCGCAGCCGGCGCGGCGTGCTGGTCGTAGCGGGACTTCTCGTGCCGCTCGGCTTCGTGGTCGAGGGCGCCGGGCTGCTGCTGCTGATCCCGATACTCGGCCTCGCGCTCGATCCGGGCGCCGAGGCGCGCTGGCCGATCGTACCCGAATTGCTGGCCGGGCTGGGCGCACAATCCATGGCGGAAAAGCTCGGCGCCCTGCTGGCCATGTTCGCGCTGCTGATGCTGCTGCGCGCGATCATCCTCCATGCGCGCGACGCGATGCTCGGGCGGCTCCAGGTGCAATTCATCGAGCGGCTCAGGATCGACGCGCTCGAGGATGTGACCCAGGCGCCGTGGCACCGGCTGGCGCGGCTCCGCCATGGCCGGGTGATGACGCTGCTGAGCAGCGACCTCGCCCAGTCCGGAGCCGCGGCGCATTTCGCGATCCAGACCCTCGTCGCGGGCTTCGTGCTGGCCGGCTATGTCGCGCTGATGATGATCGTGTCGGCGCAGCTCGCCCTGGTCGCGCTGGCGCTGCTCGCGGTGATGGCGCTGTTCCTGCTGCCGATCATCCGCCACGCTCTGGCGACGGGCAGCGCGATGAGCCGGGCCAATCTCGCCATGGCCGACGCGCTGGTCCAGTTCCTCGGCGGCCTCAAGCTCGCCAAGAGCCTCGGCGAGATCGGCCGCTTCCTGGCGCGGTTGCGCGGCGAGCAGCATGCGCTGAGCCGGGCCCAATATTCCTATCTGGTGCGACAGAGCCGGGCGCGCGTGATCCTGACCACGGCGTTCGCGCTATCGGGGGCGCTGCTCGTCTATGTCGCCTTGTTCGTGCTCGGCATGCCGGCGCCCGAGGTGATCGCCCAGCTGCTGCTGATCTCGCGGCTCGGCGGGCCGGCGCTGCAGATCCAGCAGGGGACCCACACTTTGGTGGCGAGCGTCCCGGCTTACGAACGGGTGGCGCACCTTCAGCAGGAGCTCGCACCGGCCGCGGCGCCGCAGCCGGATACGGGGTCAGCCTCGATTCCAGCGCGCGCCGCGGTCACGTTCGACCAGGTCGGATTCGCGCATGAGGGCGGCGACCGGCCGATCCTCAATGAGGTGTCGCTGACCATCCGGCCCGGCGAGATGGTCGGTCTGAGCGGGCCGTCGGGCGCGGGCAAATCCACCTTCGCCGATCTCCTGTCCGGCCTGCTGGTCGCGACCGCGGGCGAGATCAGGCTCGACGAAACACCGCTCGACGCGGCACGCGCCGAGCTGTGGAGCGGCCGGCTCAGCTATGTAACCCAGGAAGCGTTCCTGCTGAACGAGAGCGTGCGCGCCAATCTGCAATGGGGCGCGCCGCAGGCCGACGAGGCGGCGATGTGGGCGGCGCTGGAGGCGGTCGGCGCCGATGCGCGCGTGCGCGAGATGGGCGGGCTCGATGCCGGCGTCGGCGAGCGCGGCAGCTTCCTGTCCGGCGGCGAGCGCCAGCGGATCGGGCTGGCGCGCGCGCTGCTGCGCCCGGCCGAGCTGATGATCCTGGACGAGGCGACCAATGCGCTCGATGCGGCGAGCGAGGAGCAGGTGCTGCGGCGAATCGCCGCGATGGAGCCGCGGCCGACCGTGCTGCTGATCTCGCACAGCGAGGCGGTGCTGCGCTATTGCGACCGCGTGCTCCATCTCGATCGCGGCCGCCTGATCGCGGACCGGCGCCAGGACGATGGTCGGCCGGCACCGCGTTGACAGGGCAGCGGGCCGGCTGCTTATACGGCGCGCCTCTCCTCCCTCTCAGGATTCGACATGCTTCCGGGCGACGAAGACAGCCAGCTGACGCCGGCCATGGCCGAACTGCTCGCGGCGCGCGCCGGCGACGACGCCGCGGCCTTGGTGCAGCTCGCGCGGCTGGTGGCGCCGAAGGACGGCGCGATGGCGCGGCGGCTGGCGCGGCGCGCGCTCGGCCTTGCACCCGGGGACGAGAAGGTGCGAACGCTCGCCGCCGAGACATTGTCGCGCGGGGTCGCCCGCTGGCATTTCACGATCGTCGGAGACGACCGGCGCAATGCCGATTATGACGCAGCGATCCGCCGCGCGGTGACGCCGAAGACGCGCGTTCTCGACATCGGCGCCGGCAGCGGCCTGCTGGCGATGATGGCGGCCCGTGCCGGCGCCGCCGCAGTGGCGAGCTGCGAGATGAATCCGGCAATCGCCGAGGCCGCGGCGGAGATCGTCGCGGCCAATGGCTATGGCGCGCAGGTGACGGTGATCGCCAAACATTCGGCCGACGTCACCGAGGACGACATGGGCGGCCGCGCCGACCTGCTCGTCTCGGAGACGATCAGCAACGACGTCGTCGGCCAGAGCTGGCTGCCGGCGCTGGAGGACGCGAAGGCGCGGCTGCTGACCGCGGACGCCCGGATCATTCCCGGCCGGACGATCGCCAAAGTGGCGCTCGGCTTCGATTCGGGCCTGAACCAGGAACGCATGGAAATCGTGGACGGCTTTCGCCTGTCCGGCTTCAACGCCCTGGCGCCGGCGCGCTACCAGCTGCGCGCGGAATCGGACCGGCTGGCGCTGAGGAGCGAGCCCGCCGACCTGTTCGACTTCGATTTTCAGAACGGGACGCGCTTTCCGGAAGGGGCGGCCTCGCTGGCGCTGGTCGCGGACGGCAACGAGATCAACGGCATCGTTCAGTGGATCGCGATCGGCCTGGACGAAGAGAGCTGGTACGAGAATGCGCCGGGCGCGCGCAGTTGCTGGGCGCCGCTCTTCTACCCGCTCGGGCGGGCGATCCGGCCGGCTGCCGGCACGCCCGTGACCGTCCACGGATCGCATGACCGGCGCCGGATGATCGTCTGGGCGGACCTGCCGGCCTGAGGCCCGGCGCAGGGGACCGCCTCAGTTCACGGTCGGCTTCTCCTCCGTGGCATCCTTCTGCTCGGAGGCGCGACGCAGCAGCTCGCCGAGGGCATAGATTTCCTGGTGGCCCTTGAGCGGCAGCAGGAACGACAGTTCCGCGCCGCCCTGCAGCCAGAGGCTCAGCACCAGCTTCTTGTCGACGGTTTCGTTGACGCCCCAGGTCTTGGCTTCGACGACCCGGCGCTGCTCGACCGGCGCGTTGCGGCGCTTCTGCGATCGGCTGAGCCCTTCAGCCCCCAGCAGCAACAGATGCTCGAGCTCCTCGGCCGGAATGGCAAGCGTGGTCTGCCGCTCGTCGCGCCCCGTATAGGTAAGCAGCATGTTGCCGCCGTCCTCAGTGACGCGAGCATGGTCGATCGACTTGACGGCTATTCCGGTAATGGTCTCGGACACGTTCGATTCTCCTTTGTGAGCGGCCTAGTCGCTGCCGGCGTTTCTGACTAGCGGGTCCGCAGCCGGCGGCGGATAGGTGGCGAGCACGGCATAGCGGCCGGCCTCCTCGCAGCCGATAACGGGCAAGTCGCCCGACTTGATCCAGACATGGGCGATGATGCCGCGCTCGGGATCGCTCGACGCGCCGTAATAGAGGGTCGAGGCGATGCCCCGGCGGCGCAACATCCAATGGGCGGCAAGGCCGTGCTGGAAACAGACCGGGCGCCACGGCGCAAATCGCCCGCAGGCGGAGACCGCCCAGCGGACCTCGGCGATCATCGGCTCGGCCGCCGCCGACGGATCCGGCTGGCGTCCCGCCCGACCGGCGAGCCGGGTGACGCGGCGGAATGGAAGCCAGGCGATCGCCGCCGAGGAAGCGGCGAGCAGCAAGGCAGCCTCGATCAGCAGCAGCCGCTCGCGCCAGCTGATCTGGGTAAAGCGCGCCGCGCCGCGGCCCCAGCGTGCGAGGAAGCTCATTGATTGGATCCGCTCGCGCGGCGCAGGAAGTGGCCGACCGACAGACCGCGCATCAGCGCACCGCGATATTTGCGCAGCGCCGCGACCTCGTCCGCCTCCTGGGCGGGCGAGCCGCGCAGCAATGCCCTGAGATCATCCAGGTCGACGACCGCGGCGGCGGGCGCGCAGGCGTCGAGGCGCGCAATCTCGCCTTCGATCTCGCCTCGGGCGGCGGCGACCCCCTCTTGCCAGTCAGCCGCCTGGAATCCCTTTCGCTTCTCCGCGAGGACATCGGGATGGACGCGATCGGCGAGCGCGCGCAAGGCGAGCGAACGCGGCCGCCCCGCGGCAAGATATTGGTCGAGCGGAACCCGCAGGCAGAATTCGACCAGGTCGCGATCGGCGGTGGGATCGCGAAAGTCGAGGCCCCAGCCGGCCAGCATGCCCTTGTTGTAATTGCCGAGATCGAGCGACTGCAGCGCGCGAATTCGCTCGCGCGCGGCGTCGCGGCGGGGGCGGAAGCTGGTGTCGACGCCGAGATCGGCGGCACGCCGGCGCAGTCTCTCGATCCGGTCCTTGCGCACGCCGCGATCGGCGAATGCATCGCGCTCCTTGCCGGCCAGCCGCGCCAGCAATCGCCAGCCCGCAGGCGGCACGAACGGACCGGCGGCGATCTGAGCGATGAAACGCGCCGGCATGCCATAGGCCCTGAGGGCGCGCATTTCGCCGGCGAGGCGCAACAAGCGCCCGCGTCCGAGCAGCTGCGACAGCAATTCGTAGCCGGTGTGAGAGATGCTGAAATTGCCGGCCTGGCCGGTCAGCACGACGCTGAGGCCGCGGCTTTTGGCCTCGTCGTTGATCGCATCCCACCAAGTGTGGTTGCACAAATTCTGAATCGGCCGTTCGAACAGCAGGAAATTGCGGTCGAGCGCCGAAGCCGGCGAGCGGTGCCCGGCGCTGATCGTGACATGCTCCATATTGGGGTGGAGCGAGGCGGTGCGCGCGGCGAGCGGTCCTTCATCGCCGATCCGGCCGAGCGGCGCTTCGCCGGCAAAGCCGGCGCGCGGCACCGAGGTGAAGGCGACGACCCGGCCGCCGGGCCGGTCGGCGAGCAACCGGGCCGCGGTCGCGGCGACGGCATTGCTGTCGAGACCGGCGCTCAGATGGGCGCCGACGACGTTTTGGCCGCGCAGCCGGCGGGCGACGGCGACGTCGAGCCGGTGCCGGAATTCCTCGACATAATCCTCGTCGCTGCGGCCCGAAAAGGGCGTGACGTCCGGGTTCCAGTAAGGGAGGCTGCGTTCGCCAGCGCGGTCGGCGATCAGGATATGTCCGGGCTCGACCCGTTCGACACCCTCGAAGAAGCTGTGGCTGCCGCGCTCCGGCAGCAAGGCGAGAAAGTCGGCGGCGCGGTCGACATTGGGCCGGTAGGGAATGTCGGGCAAAGCGTGCAGGCCCTTGCCCATCGAAGCGAAGGCGATGAAGCCCGCCCCGTCCTGATTTCGGCCGCGGTGGAAGTAGAGCGGACGCTGCCCGACAAAGTCGCGGGCGAGGACCAGGCGCTGGCGCGTGCCGTCCCACAAGGCGAAGGAGAAGTCCCCGACCAGGCGGGGAACGGCGTCGAGATCCCACGCCTCCAGCGCCTTCATCAGCACCGCGGCGTCGCTGAGCTTCGCGCCGTCCGCGCCGCTCAGTTCGAGGTCGCCAAGCAGTGTGTCGCGATTGTCGAGGCGAAGATCGGCGACCAGAGCGCGCATGCCATCGGCCGCGACCACCGGGCCGCGGTCATGACGATCCTCCGGCAGCAGCCGGTGGATGCGGCGGCCGAGCGCGATCCCGCTCTCCGACCAGAACGCCTCCTCGTCCTTTCCGTAGAGGCTCTGGGCGGCAAGAATGCGGACGCAAGGCTCCCGCGCCGGACCGCCGGCCAGGTCCCAATAGCCTGAAAGGGCGGTCATGCCGCCAGCGGAGAAGACCCGCCTTCGGTGATCGACAGCAGACCTTCGCGCTCGAGCTCGCGCAGGACCTCGGTGACCTCGGCCTCGCAGCGCGCGCGATCGACCTTATATTCGGCCATCAGCGCGTCGCATAAGGCGTCGAGCGTGATCGGCTGCTCGGCCAGGCGCCAGATCCGGGTGGCGCTGCGATTGAAGCCGAAGCATTTCCCCCGCTCGGCATGAAGCGCGACCAGCTCGCCATCCACCTCGGCCTCGATCAGATCGCCATTCCGGCTGATGATGAGATTTGTCGACAAACGCGGTTCCTTTCTGTTAGCGGCTAACTAGAGCGGGGGGCGCGACATTGCAACGCGGCCCATCCTTGCCTGCGCCAAAGCACCGGATTTCTCTGGATTTTCTGTCATTGTGGATGAACGACCCGTGTTGAGCCCGTCGCCCCAGCCGAAGCGGACGTCGGATTATGTCGGCTTCGGGCTGACGATCCGGTCCGAGTTGATTCTGCCGGAGCTCGAGCCCGTCGTCGAAGGGGATGCCGAGGCCGACGTCGAGGTCCGACAGGGGGTGCTGGCCGGCCCGGAGTGGGACCGGATCGTCGGCATCGAGAGCGACGCCTTCCGGCTGCGTGTCGCCGGCATCGGCCGATTCGAAGCGGTCGAGGGCCGCAGGGTCACGATCGATCCCGATCCCGCGGCGACCGAGGCGGAGCTGCGCGCCTATCTGCTCGGCACCATGTTCGGTGCGCTGTTCCAGCAGCGCGGATTGCTGGCGCTGCATGCGAGCGCCGTGGCGGCATTGCCGGGTAAGGATGGCGGCGATCAGGCGATCGCCTTCGTCGGCGAATCCGGCGCTGGCAAGTCGACCATGGCGATGGCGCTCAACGCGCGCGGACACCGCCTGCTGTGCGACGACGTGACGGTGGTCCGGCAGGACGAGGCGGGGCTTCCGCTGGTCTGGCCGGGGGTCCGGCGGCTGAAATTATGGTCCACATCGATCGAAGCGGGCGGCGGGTCGACAGAGGGCCTCGAGCCCGTGCTCAGCCGCGAGGACAAGTTCCACGTGCCGTCCAACCATGTCGCGGCCTATCGTCCGTTCCGGCTGAAGGCTCTGCTCCTGCTTGCGACGGACCAAGCGCTGCAGGAGGTCCGGATTGAGCGGCTTCGCGGCGCGGCGGCGATCCAGACGTTGATCTCGCACACCTTCCGCGGGCGCATCGTCCCGTTCATGTCCGCCTCCGAGCGCCATTTCCGCACCTGCGTGGCCTTGCTCGACCATATGCCGGTCTATCGACTGCACCGGCCTTGGGGTCTCGACCGCATCGGCGAAGCGTGCGATGCGATTGCGCAACACATCGGCAAAGAAACAAATTGAGCCCGGAATCCAAGGGAACCAAGGGGGAAGGCCGGCATTTTTGGTTTGACAGTCCCGATACGAAACCACTAATCAGGTGCCCGACCTTCGATTGCACACAGGGGAGTCTAACGATGAGTGAACGCCGTCCGGTAGAAAATAGCGAAGACCGCGGTGAGTGGGTCACGCCTGTGGTTCGCCGCATGGACGCTGGCGACGCTGAGAGCGGCTTCCCGGGCGCCGTCGAGGACGCGCCCTACGTGCTCGCCAGCTAGGCGCTGCACGAGCTAGAGTTTAAGAAGGCCGCCCTTCGGGGCGGCCTTTTTTATTATGCGCGGGCGGCTTACGCCTGCACGCGCGGCGAGACATGAATCCGCCGATCGCGCAGGCAAGTTCCTCTTTCTTTCTGCGCAGAATTGATACGCGGCAAGAAGTCCCGTCGGTTCGTCAGATCGTAGCCGAGCCCAGCGCCACGGCGGCGTCTCACCTCCCGGACAGAGGCAGCCGCCAATTCGCCCGGACGATGACCGGAATCAGGAAGGGTAGCTTCGCGCCGCCCGAGAAGCGAGCCGCCGCCATGAGACACCGGTGCACCCCAACCCGTTGAATTTGAGGACGATCACCAAATCCGGCACGATGTCGGCGTGACGGACAATCGTCATCGCCACTATCTCGGCCCGGCTCTTGTTGGCGGTCCGGCTCGTTCGTCGTCGGGGACGACGGTTCCATGCAGCTGCTGGATAATGTCTTCTCGTGGGTCCGCCAGCATAGGCGACCGTCGCCGGCCGCTGCTGATCCGGGACGGGTGTCCTGGAGCCGTTCCAGTCGCGGCCTTGTGACAGGAGCGGCAGCGCCGACGCTTGGTGGTCATCCACAGTCCATGTCTGACCGCCGCATAGTCGTCGGGGCCGCTTCCGCCGCCGGCAATCCCCGCAGGCCAGACAAGCGCAACGCCGCTTGAGACGAGGAGCGCAATCGACCTGCAATCACCGACGCGGGCAAAAAAGAAACCGGCCGCCAATTGCTTGGCGGCCGGCTCTTTTCCGTCAGGTCCGAAGGATCAGATGATCCAGTCGGCATTCGGCGGAAGCTGGCTGGTGGTGTTGTCGAAGATGACCACCAAGTCGACGCCGACATCGTAGCTGCCGTTGCCGTTGGTGTCCGCCACGAACACCTCCGAGCCGCCCAGGCCGCCCGAGGTGACGCGAAGCAGCGCGCCCTGGCCCGGGTCGAGGAACGCATCGATCTGCGCCGCCAGGTTGGTGTGGAAGTCATTCGCACCGCCGAGGACCAAGGACAGATTGCCGTTGTTGACCGCGTTGGTGTCGGTGACGTTCAGGCCGGCAATGCCGAGAGCGAGGCCGTTGGTGGCCGGGCCGCCCGCATTGATATCCAGCTTGTCCTGGGTCCAGTCGAAGCCGCTGATCCGGTCGATGCCGGCCAGCGAAATGCTGGTGCCGCGGGATTCCGCCGCCGAGGTATAGCCATAGACGTTGACGCCGTCATTGTTGGAGCCGGAGGCGGAGCCGCCGTCCATCAGGTCGCCGCCGAGGCCACCGTAGATCAGGTCGGTACCGCCGAGGCCGAACACCGGGAACGTCTGGAGGCCGCCGCTGAGCGTGTCGTTGGCCGCGCCGCCGAAGATGATCAGGTTGGCATCGAGCTCCGCATTGGCGTCGACTTCGAGCGTCTCGCTGGCGTTCAGGAAGAAGCCGTCGATCCGCAGGGTCGAACCCGCAGCCGTGTTCGAATTGACCGTGGTCACCTCATAGTCGAACGCACCGTTGTTAAGGTCCTGACCGCCGAACTGGGTCTGGTCCTCGCTCAGCAGGACAACGTTCTCAACCCGAACCACACCGTTGAGGATGATGCCCGGACCGCCGTCATAATCGCCGCGGAAGGCGATCGTGTCGTTGCCGTTGCGACCATCGAAGCTGTGACCCGCATTCGACCACGCACCTGTCTCGAAGAAGACACCGTCATTCTGTTCGGTGCCCTGGACATTGTCGTTGCCCTGACCGGCGAAGACACGGATCGAACCGTTCTTCTCGTCGGTGGCGTCGATCGTGAGATCCTCGCCAGCCTGGAGACCCGGAATGCCCGCACCAAGGCCGTTGGCGATGATGGTCAGCACCGTGCCAGCCGCGATGTTGGCGTCGCGGATGATCAGGTTGTAGTCGAACGGACCCGGGCCGACAGGGTTCGGCCACAGGCCGGTCACCTGACCCGAAGCAACGACCAGGTTCTGGACGTTGACCAGGTTGTTGGCGCCGAACTGGTAGCCAGCGGCATAGCCGCCGCCCTGGATCGCCAGCGAGTTCACGCCGGTGCCCAGGTCGATGCTGTCGTTCACGGTGAGATCGTTGCCCGCGAAGACGGCGTCATTGCCCGCTCCACCCGTGACCGTGTCGGTTCCGCCTCCATTGATGTAGAAGGAGTCGTTGCCGTCACCGCCGTTGAGGGTGTTGTTGCCGGCACCACCATAGAGGTAGTCGTTGCCGCCTGCGCCGTTGAGCGTGTCGTTGCCGCCCTGACCGAACAGCTGGTCGATCGCCGCAGTGCCGTTGACGGTGTCGTTGCCGGCACCCGCCTGGACCTGGACCGACTGGGCCGCACCCGCATTGTAGACATCGTCATCGGCGCTGAGCGGGACATTGTCGACCACGTTGACGTTGACCGTGACATTGGTGGTCAGGTCGTCACCGTTGCCGGGAATGCCGTCAGTGCCGCTGTCCGACAGCGTGTAGGTGAAGGTGGCCGGGCCGACATAGCCCGGGGTCGGGGTGAAGACGACCGTCTGGTTGCCCGGGAACACCTGCACCGTACCGAAGGCGCTGCTGCCACCGGTGATGCGCAGCTCGTCATAGGACGTCTCGTTGGCCGGACCGACCGAGTCGTTGGCGAGCAGCTGGAACCAGGTGAAGGTGGCCGACTGATCCTCGACGACGAGCGGAGCGCCCGGCGAGATCGGATCGTTGCCGTCCTGACCCGGTACCGGCGAGCCGGCGAAGTTGGCGAGCTGGAGCAGGCCGACCGGCAGAACGCCGTCAGTGCCACCGACCGGGGCATCATTCACGGAAGTGACCGGAATGTTGACCGTGCCGGTGTCCTGCAGGCCCGTCGGATCGGTGATGACGTAGTCGAACGTCGCCGTTCCGAAGAAGTTCGCCGAAGGCACGAAGGTGAAGGTGCCGTTGGCGTTCGCCGTCAGGGTGCCGCCAGTGACCGCCACCGAAGCGCCCGAACCCGGGGTGAGGCCGGCAACGCTGACGACCGTCAGGCCGGCATTGCTGCCACCGGCATTGTCCGGATCGCTGTCGTTGGCGAGCAAGTTCGCCTGGGTGAAGGTCGTGCCCGCCGAGTCCTCGTTGATCGCTGGACGATTGTCCGTGTTGGCGATCGGCGCATCCTGCTCCGGCGTCACGTCGAGAGTCACGGTGCCGATGTCGGTGCCGGTGCGGACGTCGGGCTGGCCCGGAACCCGCGGATCGAACACCGAAGCCGGACGCGCCGCGCTGTCGTCAACGACGTAGCTGAAGGACGCATCGAGGCCGTTCTGATCGCTCAGCGATTCGATCTCGAAGCTGATAATGTTGTTATCAGCGTCGCGAACGAAATTGCCGTCGTCGGCCGTGTTGTAGATGCCGTCAGCACCCGCCGAGAAGCGTGCATTGACGAGATCCTGGATCGCCCGGACGAACAGCTGGTCGGTGCCGGCACCGGCGCCCGCATTGTCGGGATCGGTGTCGTTGGCAAGCAGGTCGGCCGCGAAGATCGTGGTCGTCTCCTGCTCGTTGACCGTGACCGTGTCGTTGGTCGCGACCGGCGGTCCGTCGGCGATCTCGTTGATCTCGAGGAAGACGCGGCCGATGTCGGTGTTGCCGGTCGAGTCGGTCACCGCATAGTCGAACGACGCCAGGCCCGAGAAGTTCGGCAGCGGGGTGAACACCGCATATTCGATACCGCCAAGGGTAACGAGCTGGACGGTGCCGCCGACCGGCGAGCCGACGCTGCTCAGGTCGAGCGTGTCGCCCGGCAGGTCCGGATCGGTGTCGTTGCCGAGCAACTGCGCTTCGCTGAAGAAGCCGTTGGCATTGGTACGCGACAGGAAGCCGCCGGGCGCGAGGCCGGTCGCCTGGCCCGGGACATCCTCGTTGACGTCGAACGGCCCATCGTCGACCGCCGTCGGCGCATCGGGCGCCACCGCGACCGCGATGTTGACGGTGCCGACATCCGTCGCGGTGCCGTCGGAGACGGTGTAGTTGAACGAGTCGTTACCGTTGAAGTTCGTCGGCGGCGTGTAGGTGAAGGTGCCGTCGGCGAAGATCTGATAGGTGCCGCCCGCGACCGTGTTGCCAGCTGCCGCGACGACCGACAACGGCTCGACGTCGACGTCGGTGTCGTTGGCCAGGACGTTGCGCGCCGGGCTCGCCGGAAGCGTGGTGTCTTCCGCCGTGGCATAATTGTCGTCAACCGCGACCGGAGCATCGTTGACGCCGTTGATCGTCAGCGTGACGGTCTGCGGCGCGGAGACGGCGTCGTCGCCATTGCCGGAGATGCCGTCCGCACCAGCGTCGCGAACAACATATTGGAAGACGACCGTCGCGCTCTCGCCAACGTCGAGCGTCTGATCGAGACCGGTCAGGTCGTTATAATTGTAGTCCGCGTCACGCGGGGCCTGATCGATGATGGTGATCGTGCCGTTCCCAACGGCGACGCCGTTGCGGAATACGCTGCCCGACACCAGCTGGTAATCGAACGGAGTGTCATCCTCGTCCGGAGCGCCAGCGGGAAGATCGCTCGCGTCATTGATGTCGAAGTTCAGATCCTGATCTTCGGTCTGGGCGTTCGCCTGCGCGGCACCCGGAGTCGGCGCATCATTGACCGGGGTGACGGTGACGAAGACGCGGCCAGTATCGAGCGTGTCGTCGGCGACGTTCGGGTCCGGAGTCCCGTTGGTGTCGCGAGCGACATAGTCGAAGAAGGCGTTGCCGTTATAATTAGCGTTCGGCGTGATCACGAACGTGCCGGCGGCCGAATTGTAGGCAATCGTGCCGACCTGCAGCCCGGTCACCGAATCGAACAGGTTCGAGATCGAGTCGACGATGATCTCGTCGCCATCCGGATTGATGTCGTTGGTGAGCAGGTCGTCAACATCGCCGTTGAACTGGGTGTCCTCGTTGAACACATAATCGTCGGCGTTGCCGGGAACGCCGTCAGGACCCGCGAACGGGTTGAAGCCGCCTGCGGCACCCGGGGCACCCGGATCCGATCCGTCATCGACCGCGACATAGACGTCATTGACGTTTGCGATGTTGCCCGTGGCCGTTCCGGCCTCGGGAGCCGTCGTCAGGGTCGAATCCTGGGCAAGATAGGTGAAATAGTAGGTGCCGAAATAATTGGCGTTCGGCGTAACGGTGATGAAGTCATCGGCGAAATTCGCGGGAGTGCCATTGTCATTGATGACGGCGCTTCCGACGACGACACCGTTTTCGACATCCGTAACGGCGCTGACGCTGACGATGCGCAAGGTGCCACCAGCTTGGGCATCATTGACATCGTTCGCGAGCACGGCGACGTTGAACGGCGCATCTTCAGTGCCGTTGAAGCCGCTGTCGTCCTGAGCGATCACGTCGCGGACGGTCGCGGTCCAGGCTACGGTGCGGAAACCACCGCCCGGGCCGTCGGTGACGTCGGCGATGAGCGTCAGATTGCCGGTGTAACCCGCAGTCGGCGTGAAAACGATGTCGCCGTTCGCATCGATGATCGCCGTACCGCCCTCGACCGCGAGCGAGCCGGGATCGCCGACCTGCCAGGCAGCGCCGTTGTAGCGGATGGTAATAACGCTCAGATCCTGGCCCTGCGCGTCAGTCAGCAGGCTCTCAGCCGTGATAACGAACGGACCCGGGGTGCCGACGAAGAAGTCGGCGTCCGCAATTTCAGTGCCGTCATGGACGTTGACGGTCGCCGTGCCCTCTTCGACCGACACCGTGAAAGCGAGCGGGCTGTCGATATCCGCATCCGCGAGATCGCGGTGAACGCCAAGCTGCGCTTCGGTAGCGGTGAAGTCGTTCGGATTGACGGCGATGATATATTCGCCGGCCGCGAGATTGATATTCGACAGCAGGGCATCCAAGCCCGGGCCGGAATCATCATTGCTCGCGACGAGCGTCATCGTCCCGTCTGGATTCTTGATGAAAAGATGGATCTCAGCGTCCTGCAAGCCGCCCGGATTGCTGGCCCTGATCGTAACCGTGCCGCCGACGACGACCTGGAAATTCACATAGGAGACCTCGAGATCGGGATCGTTGCTCAGGTCGAAGACGTGAACCGTATTGGACAGGTCGTAGGTGCCATTTACCGTGTAGGTGGCCATCTCGGAATTCCCCTTCTTAAAACTCGTTTGTGCCCGTTGATTCGATGAAAGCGTTGTTCAGCAGTGGAAGGTTGGAGCTTATGTCATGTAGCCTCGCCATCCATGCTCCGGCAAAAGTCGGACGCGGATAGACGCAAGCCTTTCACGCGCCAGAGGCGCGCCGTCAAGACCCGGATGTGCGGAAACACATTTTCCAGACGCAAACTCCGCCCCTCCCTGTTTCGGACCCAGCCCGATCCGATGGCATTGGACCCGTGTGGTAGCCGCTGTCCGATTGAGCCGCAAGTGTAAATTGATCATTAAATGCGGTAAGCCACGCAAAATGCTCATTTTATGGTGTTTGGCCCGCCGTGGTTAATCGCCTATCCTCTGGCCCGCCCCGGCCCCCCGGCCGAGAGCGGCATTTCGTGGAGAACATGGTTAACAACAGGGATTTACCCGCGGAATTCGCGCTGGTCGCCGCCTGCTGCCGTTGGCCGCAAACGGCCGAACGGCGGCGCTCTGTGGCGGAAACATCACAGTCTTCGATCGATTGGGGACGGGTGCTGCGGATCGCGGCCCGGCATCGGGTCAGCGGCTTCGTCGCCGAGGGCCTGCGCGACGCCGCGGTCGCGGTTCCTGAGCCGATCTCGGCCCGGCTGGCGCGCGAGGAGGCGCGGATCGCGCTGCACAATGTCCGCTCTGCGGCGGAATCGCATCGGCTGTCTTTGGCCTTCGGCGAGGACGGCATCGACGTCCTGTTGCTGAAGGGCGTGACCTTGAACCTGCTTGCCTATGGCGGGCTCGGCCTGAAGGAATCGCGCGACATCGACCTGCTGATCGCGCCCGACGCCTTCGCCGCGGCGAGCGCGACGCTGGCGCGAAGCGGCTATGGTCGAATCATGCCGGCGCCGGAGCTGGGCGAGGCGGAGACCGCGGCGTGGATGGCGCGCAACAAGGAAGCGGCCTGGCTGCATCCGGACGGCCATCTCGTCGAGCTGCACATTGCCCTGGCGGACAATGCGGCGATGATCGCCGGCATCGGCCTCGCCTCGCCGCGCCAGCGCGTCGATCTTGGCGGCGGCCGGATGGTCGAGACGCTCGCCGACGCCGAGCTGCTCGCCTATCTGTTCCTGCACGGTGCGACGCATGGCTGGGCGCGGCTCAAATGGCTCGCCGACGTCAACGCGATGCTGTCGCGCCGGTCGCCCGCCGAGATCGAGGCGGCCTATCGCGCCGCACTCACCCATGGCGCCGGGCGCGGCGCGGCCCAGGGCCTGCTGCTCTGCGCGCGGCTGCTCGGCCTCGATCTGGGCGCCCGGCTCACCGCCGAGCTCGAGGCCGACGGCCGCACCCGCTACATGGTCCGGGTCGCGCTCGACCTGATCGCCGGCCGGTTCGTCGAGGCCGAGCTGGACGACAGCCGATTCGGCACGATTCCCCTGCACATCTCGCATTTCTTCCTGAAGCCGGGATTGAAGGTGAAGCTCGGCGTGCTCGCGCAGAAGCTGCGGACGCCGTTCGGCGCCGGCGAGACCGGCCGGATTCCGGTCCTGAGCAGCGCGCTCAGCATCCCGATCTGGTTTTGGCGGCGCGGCCGGCTGAGCCACAAGTCCGATCGGCATCGCCGCCAGTCTTGAGGACAGGTCCCTGATTCCGGCTTCCGCGACGGCGCGGCTGGTGTAAGGCGCATCTCGATGACGAGGATCGATCCGAAACCCGGCTGGCGCGCGGCGGTCGCAAGGCGGGCCCAGCGCGCGCTCGAACGCCAGCTCGACTATCAGCGCGCCAAGGCCGGACGGCTGCGCGGGCACGAGGCGGAGAAGGTTGCGGACATGATCCGCCATTCGCGCGCGGTGCGCGAGCGGATCGAGACGGTCCGGCCGGTCGCCGAGGATGCCCGCGTGCTCGAGGTCGGCT
>JAYRLF010000016.1:0-6883 GCA_041905385.1 Allosphingosinicella sp. | reverse complement strand
TTGCGGGGGGGGTGGGGGCGCGTTGCGTGGCGGTGGGGGGGGTCGCTGCGTTCCCCGGGGGGCGGGGGGGGGGGGGGGGCCCCCACGGCCTGATCTTCTTCTTCGGCACCCGCAACGGTGTCGGAATCGATCCATTGTCCGATCATTATGCGGGCCTGTTCCCTGAATGGCAGGACAAGGCGCGCACGATCGCCGCTTATGGCGAGAAGCTGCCCTTCGCGGACGGCGCGTTCGACATCGTCCTGTGCGACAATGTCGTCGACCATGCCGAGGATCCGCGCCGGATCGTCGAGGAGATCGCGCGGGTGCTGGCGCCCGGCGGGCTGCTCTACTTCACCGTCAACATCCACCACCCCTTCTACCATGTCGCGGCGACGGCCCATGCCGGCTGGCGCGCGGCCGGGATCGGCTTCGAGATCACGCCGTTCGCGGACCATACGGTCCACCTGACGTTGAAGGCGGCGCGCAAACTGTTCGACGGCCTGCCGCTCGAGACGCTGGCCGAGCATGATACGATCGCGGAGACGAAGCGGCGCAAGCGGCCGGTCCGGCATGCCGGCGATCGGCTGAAGCGATTGTTCTTCAAAAACGCCCTATTCGAGCGGATCGCGGTCAAGCGGCCACAGGATCAGCGCGCCAAGGCGGCCTCCTCGACCGCCTCATCATAATCGGCCGCGGCCGCGCGCCGCCCAACCTGCTCCGCCGGACGCAGGCGGCGTGCGAGCGCGGCGAAGGTGGCGACATTGACTTCGCGAATCCGATCGCGGCCACCTTCGGCAATCGCCAGACGGCGCATCGCCGCCGCGTGTCGCGGGGCCATCTGCCGCGGCGCGAAGTCGGCCTCGACCGGTTCGGTCCCCGGTGGCCGCCAATGAGCGGCGGCGACGTCGAATGCGAGGCAGTGATCGAGCAGCAGCGCGCTCGGCCGCTCACCGAGCGCAAGGAAGCAGTTGCGGCTGTAGGCCTGCGCGTCGCGTCCCCCCGTGCGGATCAGCATCAAGGTCTCGACCGCGCGGTCGACCATCGCGCGATCGACCCAGGGACTGGGCTCGATCTCATTGGGAATCGCGCTGTCCTGTATTTCGACCGTCGCGAGGCGCTCGGTCGGCCGCGTCGGCGATTCGAGATCGAGGATCAGTAGGATCAGCCCGACAATCGCAGCGCCGAGGAGCACAGCGCTGGCCATCGCCTTGCGCGATCGCGGCGGCGGCGGCGCGGCCGACAGCGAACGCGGCCGCCAAAGGCCGACCGGTCCGCCGCTGCCCGTGCCGTTGCGGATGCGCTTGAGATCGAGATCGTAAGCGAGCCGCCGGCGCGGGTCGCGCAATACGAAATAGGCTTGGTTGATCGCGGCCGCCCGATCGGCGGCCTTGCCCCGCCGCGCGCGGTCCGGATGGCTCGCCTTGATCTTCTTGAGATAGGCAGCGCGAATCGATCGGCGGTCCGCCGATTCCCTGACGCCGAGAATGTCGTAATGGCTGTCCTTCAAGCCGTCAGCTCCGCCCCTTTCGGCCGACCCGCTACCCTTCATCAGCGGACCCTACAGCACCGTTCCGGCCCGTCAAAGATCGCTGACAACGTCCAGGACCCGGACCCTAGCCACGCGATGTCCACGCCCCTATGTCCGCCGGCACGACTTCAAATTCGCGGAGACAGACATGGGCAAGCTTGCAACCCTCGCACCGAACCGGATGGACGTTCGCCTCGGCGGCGAAGGCAAATGGGTCAATCTGCAATTCCACAAGGACGAGGATCATGTCGACGTGATCTTCAACCGGCATCAAATCCCGATCCTGATCGAGCAACTCCAGACCGTGCTCGCCGACACGGAGAAGACCGAATAGGCCTGCGCGCCCTAGCAATGCGGCTCAGCCCTCCGGCTGGCGCGCCCGCATCGCCGCATTCATCTCCCGAATCTGCCGCTGCTGGATCGAATCGGCGGTGGTGTAGCGCTTGAGGCCGATATGGCCGACCTGCGCCGACAGGCGGTGGTCGACCCTCGGTGGGAAGCCGGCCGCCTTGAGCCGGCGGCAGAAGACGACATCCTCGCCATCGTCGACCGCCTGGAACAACGGCGCCTCCGCCCGGCGGATCGCGTCCATCGATACGAGGACGAAGGCGAGGCCCATCCATTCGACCGTCTCGACAGTGCCGGCGCGGACCTTGTCCGGCGTGGTCCAGACGAAGTCGTCCTCGTCATCGCCATAGCCTGCGCAGGGCCGCGCCATCGCCTCGCGCCGCGACTGGTTGCAGCCGACGAACGGCTCGCCACGGGCGATCAGCTGGAGCAAGGCGTCTGGCGGAAAGTCATGGTCGGAATCGATCCACAGGATCCAATCGGCCCGGTGCTCGGCCGCCTGGTCGACGAGGCGCTGGCGCGCGAGCGCGACGTTGGAACAGGATTCGAGCAGATAGACGAGCTCGAGGCCGGGATCGGTCTTCGCCGTGTGGATCAGCAGCTGCGCGAGGCTGCGGCTGTAGCCGGCGCGGACGTCGCCGTGGACGGGCGTGCAGATCGCGATCTTCATATGGGGAATCGCCGGTTCACAGGCCGACATTAGCGCGCATGGCGGGCGCGGCAACGGAAGGGCCGGCGCAGAGCGAGCGGTAAATTAGGTCATAGCGCCGAATGCCATCGGCGACGTCGAAGCGGGCAAGACCGGCGGCGCGAATCTGCGCGGGCGTGCAGTCGAGCTGGTCGAGCCGATCGATCGCCTCGCCATAAGCGGTCGGATCGAAACGATCGATCGCCACGCCGCAGCCTGTTTCCGCGAGGATCGCCGCGACATCGCCGACGCCGTCATTGGCGACCACCGGCAGCCCCAGCGCCATCATTTCCGCCATCTTGGTCGGCGAGCTGGCGCGCTTGGAGGGGACCGGCTGGATGAAGAAGAGGCCGGCATCGGCGCCGGCGAGCAGTCCCGGCACCTGCTCCCGCGTCGCCGCGCGAATGACGAGCGCATCGGGCGGGATGCCGCGGCGCGCGGCCTCGGCCAGGATCGCATCCGGTGGGTCGCGGGTGACGATCAGGAAACGCGCACCGTCGTGACGGCCGCGATAGAGCGCGAAGAAATCGAGCATCTCGTCGCGCATATACCAGGCGCCGAACGAGCCGAGATAGACGATCACGCGCGCATCCGCGGCGATGCCGAGCCCCGCCCGGCTCGCCGCGCGCGCGGCCGCGGTGGCCAGCGGGAAATGATCGAAATCGGCGCAGCAGGGAATGACGTCGATCGGGGTCGTGCCGTCGGCCAGCTCCGGCCGGGCGCGCAGCGGCGGCAGCGACGCCTCGGTCAGAGTGACGATATGGTCGGCCTCGGCGAGCAGCTTGCACTCGAGCCGCTTGATCGCGCGATAGACGGCGCGGAACAGCGGATTGGACTGGGGCCAGCTCCCCGCCTCGACCTTCTCCTCGGGCCAGAAGCCGCGCATGTCGAACAGAAAGCGGACTCCGAAACGCCGCTTGAGGTGGAGGCCGGCGGCGGCCGGGAGATAGGAGCGGCAGTGGACGAGATCGAACCGTTTCTCGCGGTGGAGCTGGACCGCGGCGCGTTGCAGCATCATCCGATCCCAGACGCCGGACAGGACCGGCGGATTCTGGTGGTAGCGGATCGGGCGCCAATCGATGCCGGCCGCCTCGCAGAGCGCGCGCACCCTATCGCCCTCCGCAGCCAGCCGATGCGGCTTTTCCGCGCTCAGGATCGTGATGCGGTGGCCGAGCGCGGCGAGACCGCTCAGATAGGGCAATACCTGCGACCGGCCGAGCGGATCGGTGAGGCCGTCATGGGTGATGTAGAGGCTGTTGCAGGCCACGTTTCCCGCGCTCAGGCGCCCTCGATCTCGGGCACGCGCGAGCCTTCGACATAGCCGTCGTAGCGACGGGCGAGATATTCATCGAGGCAGGTGCGCCAGTCGCGCATCGTATAGAGTCCGCGCAGCTTGAGCTTGGTCGGCAGCAGCCGCTCGGAGGCCGGGCGGGCGGCGAAATATTCCTGCGCGAAATGGTCTGACGAAACCGGCGTGATTGTGACCCGGTCGGCCAGGCCGAGCGCGTCGACGAGATAGGTCGCCACCTCGAGCCTGCTGGTCACGCCGTCGCAGATGAGATTGTAGACGCCCCACAGCCGCCGATCGAGCAGCAGCTGGACGTTGCGGGCGAAATCGAGCGTGTAGGTGGGCGTGCCGAGCTTGTCGTCGACGACGAACAGCTCCGTCTTGCCGTCGGCGAGCTGCCGCATCAGCTTCTGGATGAACTTCTTGTCCTTGGCCGGACCGCCTCCCATCATCCAGCCGGCGCGGCAGACCAGGTGCCGCCGCACGTTCGCGGCGACGAACCGCTCGCCCATATATTTGCTGCGCGCATAATGACCGAGCGGATTGGGCTGATCCCAATCGTCGTACAGCTCCTGCGCGCCGTCGAAGATGCCGGCCGTACTGATGTAGAGCAGCGGGATGTCGAGCTCGTTGGCGATGTGAACCGCATTCTCCACGGCAAGCGTGTTGGTGAGATAGGCGTCGTCCGGATTTTCCTCGCAATATTCGAGGCTGGTATGGGCGCCGAGATGGAACAGATAATCGGGCGCGAAGGCGCGCACGTCGTCGCGATAGGCGTCGAAATCGCGGAAATCGAGAAAGCGCAGCCAATCGGCGTTGACGTCCTTGTCGGTGCATTTGAGCGTGTGACCGGGCGAGAAGACCTCGTAAAAGGCCTCGCCCAGCATGCCGCCGCATCCGGCCATGTAAATCTTGCTTCCCGTCGTCACGTCACCTGTCCTGCCACATCGCCGATGATCTGCCGATATTGGCCGGCAATCGCACGTATCGAATATTTGTCGACCGCGTCCCGTCGCGCCGCTTCGCCGAATCGACGCCGCAGTGCCGGATCGCGGACCAGCAGCTCGAGCGCGTCGATCCATTCCTCCTCGGTGCGGACCAGCAGGCCATTCTCGCCGTGGCGGATCAGCCTGGGATTGATCCCCACGTCGGTCGCGACCGGCGGGATGCCGAACGCCATATATTGGATCGCCTTGAGACCGCTCTTGCCGCTCACCCAATCGTCGACCGGCAGCGGATAGACGCCGATGTCGATCGCCTGCAAGTCCTCGACTTCGCGCTCGGCCGACCAACGGATCACCTCGAGGTCGACGCCCGGCAGGTCATAGTCGAAATTGCCGATGACGCGCAGCCTGAACCGGACCTTCCGGGCCAGCGTCTGGAAGACGCCGCGCAGCAGATCGAGCATCGGCCGGGTGGTGTGGGTGCCGGTCCAGCCGATCGTGACGCCGTCGCTGCCGGCATAAGCATTCACCGGGACGAACCGGTCGGTGTCGACCGAGGAGGAGATGTAGGTCGCCGCGCCGTGCGCATTGAGGTCGCGGCAGGTATCGGCCAGCGCCGGCGAGCTTGCGATGACATGGTCGGCGGTCCGGGCAAGGTAGCGCGCCTTGTTCGGCCCCTTGAGCATATTGGCGAGATGATTGGGATTCTCGCTGCGGCCGAGCTTGGTGTCGCTGAAGACATTGTCCTCGAGATCGAAGACGATTCGGCGCGCAAGCCGTCGGGTCAGCCGTTCGAGCAAAGTCGTGCCGAGCGGCGTCACCCACATGTGAATGTAGACAAGATCATAGCGGGCGATCCGGAAGAGGTCGCGCAGGCGGCGGAGATGGCCCCGCAACAGTCCGAACGCCTTGGCCGGATAATGGCCCGGTCGATAGGCGACGTTCCAGGTCGCCATGTCCATGTAGGGGGAGATCTCGATCTCCCAGCCATGCGCCCGCCAATCGTCAAGATATTGCTCATATTTGAGCCGCTGGCCGGCGGCGACGCCGACCGGAAACGGACAGACGATGAGCATTCGCGGCGCCATGACGTCAGCCCTGCGCCGCCAGCCGGCCAACGAGGCCCGCCACCGAATCGCGCCAGGCCGGCAGCCGCACCCCGAACCAGTCTTCCGCGCGGCCGCAGTCGCGCCCCCAATTTGGCGGCCGCGCGGCGGGCGTCGGCCACTCGGCCGTGGCGATCGGGACGACCGGCGGCGCGCGTAGACCGTGCCGCGCGCGTTCGTCCATGATCGCCGCAGCGAAATCGAACCAGCTCGCGCCGCCGCCGCCGGCCAGATGCACGGTGCCGGGGCGCCAGTTGCGGACGATGACGAGCAGCGCGTCGGCGAGATCGAGCGCGTTGGTCGGACTGCCGCGCTGATCGGCGACGACGCGAAGCTCGTCGCGCAATTCGGCCGCCGCCATCATCGTGCGCAGGAAGTTGCGCCCGAACGGGCTGTAGACCCAGGCGGTTCGAACGATCAGATGGTCGGGATTGGCCGCCCTCACCTGCGCCTCGCCAGCCAGCTTGGAGCGGCCGTAGACACCGATCGGCGCCACCGGGTCCTCCTCGCGATAGGGCGTGGTCGACGACCCGTCGAAGACATAGTCGGTCGAGATCTGGATGATCGGCGCGCCGACGGCGCCGGCCCCCTCGGCAATCTCGCCGGCGGCGTCCGCATTGATCCGAAACGCGCGATCGGATTCGTCCTCGGCGGCGTCGACCGCGGTCCAGGCGGCGGCGTTGATCACCAGGTCGGGAGCGGTCGCCCGGATCGCGGCGGCCGCCGCGCCGGGCCGTTCGAGATCGAGCTCGGGCCGGCCGAGCGGGACCAGCGACAGCGAGGGATCGCTCCGGGCCCGCTCGACGAGGCTGGAGACCAGCTGCCCTTCTCGACCGGTGACAAGGACCTTCATTTGCCTGCGCCCAGGCGCTCCCCGGCATATTTCTCGTCGCGGATCGGCCGCCACCACCATTCGTTGGCGAGATACCAGTCGATCGTCTTGCCGAGCCCGCTCTCGAAGCTTTCCTCGGCGCGCCAGCCGAGCTCGCCCTCGATCTT
>JAYRLF010000398.1:0-3682 GCA_041905385.1 Allosphingosinicella sp. | reverse complement strand
GCCAGCGCGCCAATGCCGCCACCGCGGGCCGCCGCGCCGAGCGGCGGATCGCCCGGCTCGGCCACGCCCAGCTGATGGAGATCAATGCCGAATTGGCGCGGGTCGAGGAGGCGCTCGCCCAGGCCGAGCCGGCGCTGCGCGTGACCCGCTTCGACGAGGCGCGCGACACGCTGCGCGCGCCGGTCGCCGGCCACGTCTCCGGCGTCACCCGGCTCGGCCAGGGCAGCGTGCTCGGCGCCGGCCAGACGGTGATGGAGGTCGTGCCCGACGGCCGCGCCCTCATCGTCGAGGCGCGGGTGCTGCCCGCCGATGCCGACGATGTCCGCGTCGGCATGACGGCCTCGTTGCGCTTCACCACCGTCAACCCGCGCGGCCAGTCGACCGTCCAGGGCCGGGTGGTCGCCGTCTCGCCGACCCGGATCGAGGGCGCCGGCGGCCCGGGCCATTATCGCGCCCAGATCGTGATCGACGATCCGGACGCGCTGCGCCGCGCCGGCTTCGCGCTCCAGCCGGGCCTGCCGGTGCTGGTCCACATCCAGACCCGCAGCCGCAACCTGCTCGACTATCTGTTCACGCCGGTCGAGGACGCGATGAGCTCCGCCTTCCGCGAGGAGTGAGGCAATTCGCGGCTGGAACTAGCATAGCCTGAGGCTATGGCCTCGGCCCCACATGCTTTGCCTGCAATGCCCATGTCGTCCCTAGGATGGCGGCATGGGGAGTGGCGGCAGCTCGAATTTCAGCCTGGTTCCGCGCAGAGCGATGCGAGCGAGGGCGGGCGCCACGATTCTCACCGGTCCGGAGCGGTTCGCGACAGCCTTGGCGCTCCCGGCTGTTTCAGTCCATTATGGAACCAACACGGGCCGAAGAGCCCGGACATCGGGTAGGGCGCGCGTCCGCCACATTGTCTGCGGGCGCCGATAGAACAGGGGTAAGATCAATGAAGACCAGGATCATCGCGCGCGGTCTGCTCGCCAGCGTGTCGCTCGTCGCGGCCTCGGCCGCGCTCGCCCAGGATGCGGCCCAGCAGCCCGTTTCCGAGCCCGCCGAGACGGCGCAGGCGCCGGCCGACGAGGAGATCGTCGTCGTCGGCACCCAGATCCGCGGCGCCCAGGTCACCGACATCCTGCCGGTCACGGTCGTCAACGCGGACGATATCGAGGCGGCGGCGCCGACCAGCGGCGACGAACTGTTCCGCTCGATTCCCCAGAATGGCGACATCGCCTTCAACGAGAGCCGTGACGCCGGCGGCATCAACGACGCCCGTGGCGACGCCGCATCGATCAACCTGCGCGCGCTCGGGACCGGCAGCACCCTGGTGCTGCTCAACGGCCGCCGCATGGTGCTCCATCCCGGCACCCAGGCCGAGAATCTCGTCCCGGTGCAGAGCGTCAACGTCAATGCCATCCCGGTGATGGGCGTCGACCGGATCGAGGTGCTGCGCGACGGCGCCTCGGCGATCTACGGCACCGACGCGGTCGCCGGCGTGGTCAACACGGTGCTCAAGACCCGCTTCGACGGCCTCACCGTCGAGGCCGAGGCGAGCCTGACCGACAATAGCGACCAGGAAGAATATGAGATCAGCTTCGAGGCCGGTCACACGTTCAACGAGGGGCGCACCAACATCTCCGTCTTCGGATCCTATACCGACCGCGATCCCCTGTTCGCGCGTGAGCGGCCCAATTCGCGCTCGTCGGACATGCGGCCCTTGCTGGTCGGGACGCCGTTCGAGAACGACACCGATTTCGACAATACCAGCACCGACACGCCCTGGGCCGAATTCCAGCGGCTCAACGCCAATTTCTCGACCTCGACCACCGCGGTCCGCGTCAACAATGTCGCGCTGACCACCAACGGCATCTTCCACGTCCAGCCCGGTACCAATCCGGGCTGCATCACCGCGGTCGTCAGCGGCGTCTGCTTCGACAACAGCTCGTTGTCGACGACGACCGAGGACCGCAATTTGCGCTACGACATCAACACCGAGCGGACGCTGCAGGGCGCGACCGAGCGCCTCAACCTGTTCGGCTTCATCAACCACGAGTTCAGCGACCGCCTCTCCTTCTTCGGCGAGGTCGGCTATTATCACGCCGATTATGACGCGGTCCGCGAGACCGAGACCTCGCTCGCCAACCAGCGGCTGATCGTCCCCGCCAACAGCCCGTTCAATCCGCTCGGCCCGGTCGGCAGCCCGGCCCGGCTCGCCGGCCTGACCGGCGTCCCGAACGAGGGCCTCAACCTCGAGCTGATCGACTATCGCCCGATCGACGTCGGCGCACTCACGCTCAACGTCGACAATGTCACCACCCGCTTCCTCGGCGGCTTCCGCGGCGAGCTCGGCGGTTGGGACTGGGAATCGGCGGCGCTCTATTCGCGCGCGCGCAGCAACGACACGATGCAGACGATCAGCGCCACCGCCTTCCAGCAGGCCTTGCTCTCCAGCTACAATCCGTTCACCGGCGGCGATCCCAACGACCCGCAGCGTTCCGACAACACGCCCAATCCGGAATCGGTCACCAGCGGCCTGATCGTCGACGTCTTCCGGATCAACACGACCAGCCTGACCATGGCCGACCTCAAAGTGTCGCGGAACGACCTGTTCCAGCTTCCCGCCGGTCCGGTCGGCTTCGGCGCCGGCATCGAGTTCCGCCACGAGACCTATGAAGACGATCGCGATCCGCGGCTCGACGGCACGATCGCCTTCACGGCGCTCGACGGCTCGGGCAATGGCAGCGACGTGCTCGGCGCCAGCCCGACCCCGGACAGCCGCGGCTCGCGCGACGTCTTCTCCGGCTATGCCGAGCTGATCGTGCCGATCGTCTCGCCGGAGATGGACATGCCGCTCGTCCACAGCTTCGACATCCAGCTCGCCGGGCGCTACGAATCCTACACGACCTTCGGCGACGTCGCGAAGCCGCGCATCGCCGCCTCCTGGCGGCCGATCAGCTGGCTGCAGGTGCGCGGCGCCTGGTCGCAGGGCTTCCGCGCGCCGGGCCTGCCGCAATTGTTCGAAAGCGGCATCCAGCGGTCCAACACCCGCACCGACTGGGTGCGCTGCGAGGCCGACCTGCGCGCCGGCCGGATCGCCAATTTCGACGATTGCACCCGCACCCAGAGCGTGGTCTCAAACCGCTCCGGCAGCCAGGACCTGGTGCCCGAGACGTCGGAGAACTTCACGATCGGCGTCACCCTGCAGCCGCCGCTGCCGGACCGGCTCGGCAACCTCACCCTCACCGTCGATTATTGGGAGATCGACCAGCGCAACCTGATCGGCATTTTCGGCGATTCCAACGCGCTGACGCTCGATTATCTGCTCCGCGTCAACGGCAGCTCGAATCCGCTCGTCCAGCGCGTCGCGCCGACCGCCCAGGACATCGCCGATTTCGCCGGCACCGGCCTCGAGCCGGTCGGCCGGATCACCCAGGTGATCGACAATTATGTGAACCTGACGCCGCGCAGCGTCAGCGGCGTCGACCTCGGCCTCTATTACAACGTCCGCAATACCGGCGCCGGCAATTTCAGCCTTCGGCTGAACGCGGCACGCCTGATCGACTTCTTCCAGGAGCCCGGCCCCGGCCAGGCCGCGCTGATCGCCGCCCAGGCGGCGGGCGACATCGATCCGACCATCAACATCGTCGGCGCCGAGGATCTGGTGCGCGAGAACGGCCGGCCGAAATGGCGCTTG
>JAYRLF010000397.1:0-3692 GCA_041905385.1 Allosphingosinicella sp. | reverse complement strand
CCGACCCGAGCAACTCGAGCAACAATGCCGTCTCCTGGTCGAGCGGCTCCGCGGCCGCTGGCGCGGCGATGGCGGCATGGTGCGCTGTCCGGTCCATGATGACCGCACGCCCTCGCTCAGCCTCCGGGCCGGCCGCACCCGCATCCTCGTCCACTGTTTCGCCGGCTGTTCGCCGCGGTCGGTGCTCGAAGCCCTGGCCCTTGAGAGGTGCTCCGGTGGGCCGGCGACCGACGATCGCCACCGGCCTGGTGCGTCGCACCGGCATCGGAGCGAGGCGGCGGCGCGGCGGCTGTGGAGCGCCGCGCGGCCGCTGCCGGGCTCGCCGGTGCAGCTTTATCTCGCCGGCCGCGGCATCGTCACTGCCACGGAGGCGCTGCGTTTCCATCCGCGCACCCCGCAGGGGCCGCGGCCGATGACCCGCTTCCAGCCGGCCATGATCGCGGCCGTGCGCGACGAATGCGGATTGGTCGCCGTCCATCGGACCTTCCTTGTGCTGCGCCATGGAGCATCGCCGCTTGCCCGGGGCCGGCAGGGTCTCGGCCGCTTCGGCCGGGGCGCAGTTCGAATGGGCGGCGCGGCGGCGCGGCTCGGCCTCGCCGAGGGGATCGAGACCGCTTTGTCGGCGACCGCGCTGTTCGACATGCCCTGCTGGGCGACGCTCGGTGCGGCCCGGTTCGGCCGGGTGGCGCTGCCGCGGCAGGTCCGCGAGCTCCATCTCTTCCTCGATCATGACGAAGGCGGACGGCGGGCCGAGGCGATCGCGCGTGCGGCGCATGGCGGCCACATGGCGATCGTGTCGCATTACCCGGCGCGCCCCGGCAGCGACTGGAATGATGTGCTGCGGATGCGGCCCGTCGCGAGATCAGATGAGCGGCCGGAAGGATGAGAGGCGCTATGGAAGATCGGCGAGCCGGCTCGCGGCCATTGGCGCCGCCGAGACACATGCGGGGACGCAGGCAACACCGACCGCCCCTGTTCATCCGGGATCGGCTCGCGCCGGCGGCCAATCGATGCCGTTCCGGACCTTTTTCTTGGCGCGGCGGCGCAGACTCGGCCGCCGGGGCGTGTAGGAATTGCGTCAACCGCGGGGGTTGGGCCCGGGAGTTACAGGAGGAAGGATGATGGGTCGCTCGCTCGGGGCAAGTCTCGCATTCGCGCTGATCGCGCTGATGGCGCTGCCGGCCCGCGCCGACGATGCCCGCCTGCACAGCTTCCACTGCATCCAGGCCTGTCCGGTCGGCGCCCCCGAAAATGCCGATATCATCGTCCGACCGATCTACACCCTCGCCTCCGATCCGCTCACCAAGATGGCGGTCTGGGTCGCCTACCGGATCACGCCCGAGACGATCGGGCCGTCGCGATCGCGCAACTGGGCGCCCGATCCGTGGCTCGCCCCTGACGAGACGCTCGAGCCCGAAGATTATGACGATGCGCCAGAGGCGCTTCGCATCGATCGCGGCCACCAGGCGCCGCTCGCCGCCTTCTCGGGCACCGCCTTCTGGACCGACACCAACATCCTCTCCAACATCACGCCGCAGGCGTCGGCCCTGAACCAGGCATCCTGGCAGAGGCTCGAGGCGCGCGAGACCCGGCTCGTCCGCAGCAGCCGGGCGGCGGTCTACGTGCTGACCGGCCCACTGTTCGAGCGGATGATGGCGCCGATGCCCCGCGCCGACGAGCGCCACCGTGTGCCCTCCGGCTATTGGAAAGTGATCATGACCGAGGATGGGCGGCTGAGCGCGTTCATCTTCGACCAGGAGACGCCGCGCAGCGCCGATCATTGCGCGATGCGCCGCAGCCTCGATGAGGTCGAGCTGCGCGCGCGGCTGCGGCTGCTGCCGATGCGGACGGAGCCGCCGCGCGCGCTCGACGAAGCACTCGGCTGCCCCGCACCGGTGCCGGCAGCGCCCCGCTCCGATGTCGACCCCGGCGAGTGACGCTGGATGATGCGCATCGATGTCGAGGGCTTGCCTGCCGCGCGCGCGCGATCGCGCGATGGCGGTGCGGCGCAAGATCAGGGGCGCCTGGTCATGCCGCCGCCGGATTCACGCGCCGGACGCGCACGGCCGGAGGACGAGGTCAGGTTTCCAGTTTGTAATTGCGTTTCATAGGCGCTGCCGCGGGCGGCTCGATAAGGAATGGGAAAGATCGATGTCAGACGAACGCGCCGCCAGGCCGGCCGAGCCGACCATGCTGGGACCCTTTCTCGGCGAGGTCACCCCAACCAGCATCAGGATCTGGCTGCACCGCGAGCGCGAGGAGGGCGCGATCCATGTAACCCTCCATTCCGGCGCCATCGACGCCGAGCCGGTCGCCAATGGGACACTGGTTCTGAACGCGGGCAATCTGTTCACCAACTGCGTCACCATCGACGGGCTGGTTCCCGACAAGCTCTATTTCTATCGGCTCTGGATCAACGAGGCGCATTCGCTGCCGATGCCGCTCGAGGGGCTCGAGCCGCATGAGCTTCATTTCCACACCCTTTCCGACGATCCCGACGCCCAGGTCGATTTCGTCCTGATGAGCTGCCACAATCCGATGGTCGCCACTGCCGACGGTTATCAGGGTCATGCGATCTGGGCGGACCTGCCGCAGATCATCCACCGCGACAGCAACAGGAAGGTGCGCTTCGCGGTCCTCGGCGGCGACCAGGTCTATGCCGACGACTGGGAGAAGCAGCTGCTCGCCGAGCCCGATCCGGCCAAGCGGCTCCGTCTCTATCTCTCCTGCTATCGCCAATATTGGAGCAACATCCATTATCGGCGGGTGATGTGCGCGCTCCCCGCCATGATGATCTGGGACGATCATGACATCACCGACGGCTGGGGTTCGCGCCTCGCCCAGTTCGACGGCGACGATCCCGCCATCAAGCCGGAATGGCTGCGCCTGTTCGGCAGCGCGCACCAGGCCTTCCGGCTGATGCAGGGGAGCCGCAACCCGGCGACGTTCAGCGCCGATCCGATCGAGGGACTGGATTTCGGCTTTCGCGCCGGGCGCTCGGGCTTTCTCTTCCTGGACCTTCGCACCAACCGCAACCTCAAGGCCAACCAGCTCCTGACCCAGGCGCAGTTCCGCCGGATCCAGGCCTGGATCGCGGCAAACCAGCCGCATCTCGACACGCTTTTCGTGGTCAGCCCGGTGGTCTTCTCGCACGGCAGCCCGGTGGTCGAGGATCTCACCTTGAAGGCCTGGCCGCTGGTCATGCGGCTGGTCGCCTGGCTCGCCAGCTGGGGCAAATGGGGGCAGGGGCTCTCGACCCGGTTCGACAAGTCGCTGGGCGACATCTCGGACGACATCAAGGACAGCTGGGGATCGAAGGAGAATGGCCTCCAGACCGACCAGATGCTCGACCTGCTGTTCGGGCTGCAGAACCATCCCGACCATCCGGTCGGCGTCATCGTCCTGTCCGGTGACATCCACACTTCGGGCTATGCCAACCTCTATTCGGCCGACCCGGCCCACAGGGAGCATGGCACGATCCCGCACATCACCTCGAGCTCGGTCGCCTATACACCGTTCAACTGGCTGCTCGAGGCGATCTATCGGCATGCATCCAAGTCGGTCGCGCTGGGCCGGCGCGGCGCCTACAGCTCGCAGATCAGCCATCATTTCTGTTCGCGCGGCGTCGCCGTCCTGTCGATCCGGCCGGGTAAGGCCGCCGGCGAGCGCCATCTCAAGGCCAAATATTATCT
>JAYRLF010000396.1:0-3717 GCA_041905385.1 Allosphingosinicella sp. | reverse complement strand
TCGCTGCCACGAAGGCAGGCACCTCGCCGAGCGGCACATGGTGGACGACGATATTCTCGCCCTCGACGCCGCCGCCCTCGCCGACCCGCTCCAGCCCGGCCGCCTTCAGCAAGGTGAAGCCTTCCGAGCTCATCCCGGGCGAGGCGTAATAGCGGCCGAGGTCGATCATATGCTCGGCCCGGTAGCCGGTCTCCTCCTCGAGCTCGCGGATCGCCGCGATCTCGGCTTCCTCGCCCTCGACGTCGTCGCCGACCAGGCCGGCCGGAAGCTCGAGGCACGGCCGGCCGAGCGGGACCCGGAACTGCTCGACCAGGATCACCGACCCGTCGTGAATGGCCAGGATCACCGCGGCGTGGATGCCGCGCGTACGCGAGACATATTCCCATTTGCCGCGCGTCTTGGCGACGATGAAGCGGCCTTCCCAGGCGATGGTTTCGGGCAGATTCTCGTCGTTGCTCATAGCTCGATCAACCGGTCGGACAGTTCGTTGGGATTGGTCTCGGCGGGCGGCAGGATGCCGGCGAGGACGGCGCCGATCTTCCCGACCGCCACCGCGAGGCCGTCGCCGGGGCGTCCGGCCTTCACCTCGTCGAGGAGCATCGCCATCGTCTCGCCCCATACGTCCGGCTCGACCTTCTCGGTTACGGCGCGGTCGGCGACGATCTCGGCGCGGCGCTCGGCGAGCGAGAGGTAGACGAGCACGCCGGTGCGGCCGCGGGTGCGCAACTCGCAGCTGCTGCGGAAGATCTCGACCGCGCGGCGGCGGACCCGCCGCTTCTTGGTTCGCGCCGGCGTCAGCGCCATGCGCAGCGGCATATAAGCGAGCGCGTAGCGGACGATCAGGAACACTGCCGCCATTTTCGCGAACAGCCACAGCATGAGCTGCGCGCGGCTCGGCTCGGCATTCCAGCCGAGCAGCAGGCCGAGGCTCCAGTCGATCCAGGATTGCGGGATCAAGGCGAGCGACAGCGGCACCAGCAGCATCGCCAGGATCGCAAAGTGCAGGCCGACGTCGTGATAGGCGTCCGAGCGCGGCGCGACGATCGCGACGATCTCGCCGGCGCTGGATCGCTCCGCCTCGGTCACCGCGGCGGTGACCTTGTCATGATCCTCGCGTGTCAGCCCCTGCATCACCAGCTCCCCGATGCGCCGCCGCCCCCGAACGAGCCGCCCCCGCCGGAAAAGCCGCCGAACGAACCGCCGCCGCCACCGCCGCCCCAGCTGCCGCCGCCCCAGCTGCTGCCGCTGCTCCAGCCGCTCGATCCGCCGCCCCAGCCCGGTCCCCAGATCCAGACGTCGTCGTCGAACCGGCGCCGGCGCCGCCGGCCGCCGCGGCGATAGGCGCGGTCGTGCTGCTTCTCTATCGCTCTTATTGCCCAGGGGAGAAGGAAGATGATGAAAAAGCCGCCAAGGATGAGCAGCCAGATGCCGAACGGCAGCGATCCGTCATTGCGGTCGCCGCGCGAGCGTTGCGCGGCCTGGGCCCGCTGCTCCGCGGCCTCGGGCGGGGCCTCGAGCTGGGCGATCACCTCCTGCGCGCCGGCCATGATGCCGCCCGGATAGTCGTTCTCGCGGAACCTGGGCAGGATCCGGTCGCGGATGATCTGCCCGGTCAGCGCGTCGGTGAGAATGCCCTCGAGGCCGTAGCCGACCTCGATCCGCACCTTGCGCTCGTTCGGCGCGACCAGCAGGATCACGCCGTTGCTGGCCTCGCTCTGGCCGATGCCCCAGTGACGGCCGAGCCGATAGCCATAATCCTCGATCGTCAGGTCCTGGAGGCTCGCCACGGTCGCGACCACGAGCTGCCGGCTCGACGCCGCCTCGAGCCCCGCCAGCCTTTGCGACAGCTCCTGTTCCTGCGCGTCGGACAGCAGGTTCGCCTGGTCGACGACACGGCCGCTCAGCGGCGGGAAATCCTGCGCCGTCGCGGGCGTGGCGACCAGCAGCGCCAGCAGCAGGAAAAGGGTCCGGATCATGCGGCGTTCTGCGGTTCTTGCTGGCGGGCGGTCAGCGCGGTGATCAAGGCCTCGACGCCGCCGGAAATGCCGGGATAGATGTCGCCGGCCCGCAATTGCGGCAAGATGTCGTTGTCGATCACGCGGGCGGCAAGCTCGTCGGTCATCACCTCGCGAAGCCCGGTGCCGACCTCGATCCGCACCTCGCGCTCGTTCGGCGCGACGATCAGCAGCACGCCGTTGTTGAGGTCGGCGCGCCCGATCCCCCAATGGTTGCCGAGCGCGCGCCCATAATCGGCGATCCTGAGGCCGCCGAGCGTGGGCACGGTGACGACCACGAGCTGGTCGGAGGTTCGCTGCTCCAGGGTCGCCAGCCGGCCGGTCAGCTCATCCTCCTGCGCCGCCGTCAGCAGATTGGCGTCGTCGACGACCCGGCCGCTCAGCGCCGGATAGGCGGCCTGCGCATTGGCCGTCGTGTCCCGCACGGCGACGTCGGCCGGCGGCGCGGGCGGCGGCGGGGCCGTTTCGGCGTCGCAGCCGGCGGCGAGCAGCGCCGGCAGCAGCAGGAAGGCGAAGGCGCGCACCTATTGCTGGTTGCCGAAATCGACCGTCGGCGCGCGCTGCGCGGCCTCGTCCGCCTGATAGGGCGCCATCGGCTGCGAGCCGTAGATGACGCGCGCGCCGATCAGATCGGGGAAGGTCCGGATCCGCGTATTATAGGCCTGGACCGCCGCATTATAGTCGCGGCGGGCGACCGCGATCCGGTTCTCGGTGCCCTCGAGCTGGTCCTGAAGCTGCTCGAAGCCGCGATTCGACTGGAGCTCCGGATAGGCCTCCTGCAGGCGCTGAAGCGACAAGGTCAGCCGCGCCTGGGCCTCGGCGAAGCGATTCATCGCCGCCTGATCGGTCAGCTGGTCCGGGCTCAAGGTGATCCGGGTCGCGCTTGCGCGCGCCTCGGTGACCTCACGCAGCACGGTGCGTTCCTGCTGCGCCGCGGCGCGAACCGTCGAGACCAGGTTCGGGATCAAATCGGCGCGGCGCTGATATTGGGTCTGCACGTCGGCCCAGCGGGCCTTCGCCTCTTCCTCGGCGCGGGGAATCGAATTGACGCCGCAGGCGGACAGGAAGACGCCGACGACGGCGAGGATGGCGAGCATTCGGGTGCGCATCTGAGCCTCTCCCTTTGCAAGACGTGGATCGGGACGTAAGCATGAAGGAACGGCTCCGCAACGGGGAGGGCGTCATGCTTCGGGAGTTCCGGGACTTCATCGCACGCGGCAACGTGCTCGATCTGGCGGTCGCCGTGATCATCGGCGCGGCCTTCGCCACCATCACCACCTCGCTGACCGAGGACATGATCATGCCGGTCGTCGGGGCGATTTTCGGCGGCCTCGATTTCTCGAGCAAGTTCGTCCTGCTGGGACCGGTGCCGGAGGGCTATACCGGCTCGCTGACCAATTATGCCGCGCTCAAGGCGGCCGGCGCGCCGGTGCTCGGCTGGGGCCAGTTCGTCACCGTCGTCATCAATTTCCTGATCCTCGCCTTCATCATCTTCCTGCTGGTCCGGACGGCCAACAAGATGATGGCGAAGAAGGAGGAGGCGCCGGCGGAAGAGGCGGCCGAGGCCGCCGACGTGGCGCTGCTGCGCGAGATCCGGGACGAGCTGCGCAAGAAGGGCTGAGCGTTTTTTGCCTCTGTAGCGGCACCGGCCCGCTCCCCCACCCGGCCACCCATAGCTTACCCTGTCGGGAGGCCGGGTGGG
>JAYRLF010000395.1:0-3723 GCA_041905385.1 Allosphingosinicella sp. | reverse complement strand
GATTTTCAGGAGAATTCATGGCCCGCGATGACACGCTTCCAAGTGCGATCGCTGATGCGCTCTTCGCTCCGCGCCTGTCGATCCTTGGCGAGATTGACGCGCCGAAGGTCGAGAAATTGATCGGCGGGCTGCGGCAGCTCGAAAGCGGCGCCGAACCGGTCGCGATCGAGGTCTGCACGGTCGGCGGGGATGCCGAGATCGCGCGTCACGCGGTGCTCGAGATCCAGGCGACCCGGGCGCGCCTCGGCCGACGGCTCCTCTTCCTCGGCAAGACGACGGTCTATTCCGCGGGCATCACGATCATGTCGGCTTTCCCTCGCGAAGATCGCTATCTCACGGCCGACACGAGCCTGATGATCCACTGCCGCCAGCTCGAAAAGACGGCCGAGCTGGACGGTCCGATCCGGTCGAGCCTGCCGCTGGTCGAATCGCTGCGCCACCAGATCGAGGCCGGCATTGCCATAGAGGAGGACAATTTCGAGCGGCTGATCGAAGGAAGCGAGGTGAGCCTCGACCAGCTGTTCGAGCGGGCGCTCTGCAATTGGTATCTGACGGCAAGCGAGGCGTGCGAATTGCGGCTGGCCGAGGCGGTGGTCGATATTACCGTGCCGCGAAGGCGGATTAGGGCTGAGGCGCTGAGAACGAACTAGTTGGACGTCGATTACCGGCTGACGGGCGGAGCTGCAGCGGTGGCCGGCGTCGACCGTGCCGTGCGGGCACGCTCGAGCAATTCCTGCGCCGCCTGTGCCAGCTCGTCATTGTGCGGGTTCGATGCCAGCGGCTGCAGGATCCGCTCGGCAAGGTCATAATCGCGGCGGCCGATCAGGACCGCCGCCGTGTTCATGCTGATCTCGGTGACTTGGGGCGCAAGTTGATAGGCGAGGGCGAGGATGTTGGCCGTGTTGTCGGAATCATAGCCTTCGCGGCCCCGCAGGCTCTGCGCGTAACGGTAGAGCGTCTGATAATGATTGCCATTCGCCCGATGGGCTCGGGTGAACCAGCGTGCCGCCTGGCGCGCATTGGCTTCGGGGTCCTCGCCTTTCTCGGCTTCGTTCAAATGGCGCAGGCCCATCAGATACAGAAGCTCGGCGTCGTTGGGCGAGGATATGAGCAGAGCCTCGATGAGCCGCGCGCCGGCCGCGCCGTCGCCGAACATCACTTCGGCCTGGGCAAGCACGCGCCGGGCATAGGCATCCTCGCCATGGCGCGCCGCGGCCGTGCGGACGCGCTCGAGCAGACCGTTGCGCGCCGCGCTCTGTGAGCCGATCCCGAGGGCCGCCTGGTAGAGCAGCAGGTCGTTCGCGGAGCGGGGCAGCTGGGTGACGGTGACGGCAGGCGGGGTGACCGACGGCCGGGTGAAACGCACATAGGGAATGCGGCCATCGCCGAAATAGGCGCGCAGCGCCTGGGTCAGCGTCGTCATCGTGAACCCGGTCTCGCGTTCGAAGGCTTGTCGCGGATCGACACCCTGACGGACCGCCGCGAGAAAGCCGCGCAGCTTGGCCTTCAGCGCCGAGCTGCTGTTGAAATAATGAACGATCATCCAGGCCTGCGAATAGAAACGCTGCCAGTATTCGCTGCCCCGGCGCTCGCGCGCGCCGAACAGCACCTGCTCCATCGGGATCCACTGCCCGTCGAGAACCGACCAGGCGCGGCTTGAGGAGCCGAGCCCGACGTGGACCTCGTTCGAACGAAACTGGGTCGTCATGAAATATTCGGCGAAGCCCTCGGCATACCAGGGCGGGTAGGCGCCCGGCGCGTAGCGCAGCATGAAATGATGGACATATTCATGGAACAACACCTCTTGGGCGTTGATCTCCGAAGCCGCGTCGACGAAGGCGGCAATGCCGTAGGGATTGGCGATATAGAAGCCGGCGACATTGCTCGAGACGTCGCCGACGCGCCTGAGATCGCCATTGCCGCTGACGATGAAGACGGTGAACTTGTTCGGCGTCGGCGCCGAATCCACCGACGTCACGGAGAGCAGCAGACGGTGGAATTCCTCGAGCAGCAGGATGCGCTCGCGCAGCCTTGCCTCGGAGCTTTCGCCATAGACGATGAAGTTCGGGCTTTCGGCCCGCCGCCATTCCGCTCTTGCCGGCGCAGCCACGAACAGGGTGAGTAGCGACAGTCCCATGAGGGCCGTCAACAGCCTGATTTTCATCGAATCGTTCCGCCCGCCCAACTATTCGCAAAGTATAGCGGAAACACATGGATCGTACGAGTCGCCGGCGCTTGCCTGGCTTTGCAGCCGGCGCGTGACAAGTGGCGGATGGGGTGGGATTCGAACCCACGGTGGGCGTGAACCCACGGCGGTTTTCAAGACCGCTGCCTTAAACCACTCGGCCACCCATCCTTGCGCCGCCGCGATAGCGGCACCGCGCCCTGTCGTGCAAGTTGTGCGTTTTTCAACCGAAATGTGCGGTTTTTACCCGATTCCCCTGCGGCGGGACGCGTGCCATAAAGGCGTTCGAGCGGTGAGGTTTGAGATGCGTCTAGTCCATGTTCTGGCGGCTGGGGTCCTGGTGGCGGGGCTCCCCGCTGCGTGGCTGGGAGGCGGGCCGCAGCTCCCCTTCTCGGAAAGTCCGGCCCAGGCGCAGACCGGTCTCACCGAGGAGGGCTTCCAGGCCTATCTGCCGCAGCTGCGCGCCGCCGCCGTGCGCGGCGGCGTGAGCCGCGCGACGATCGACCGGGTCTTTTCCAACCTCAGCTTCAGCCGGCGGACGATCGAGCTCGATCGGGCACAGCCGGGCGGGCCGGTCAACACCGCCGCGCCACCCTTCGCGCCCTATCGCGCGCGCCACATCACCCAGAGCCTGATCAATCGCGGCCGCGAGCGCTACGCCGCCAATGCGGCGCGGCTGAACGACATCTCGCGGCGATATGGCGTGCCGCCCGGCGTGATGATCGCGATCTGGGGCAAGGAGACGAGCTACGGCGTGATCATGGGCGACTTCGACCTGCTCAACTCGCTCGCCAGCCTCGCTTATGAGGGGCGCCGGCGGCAGCTCTTCACCGAGGAGTTCGTCGCGACGCTGAAGATGATGGATCGCGGCTTCCCGCGCGCGTCTCTGACCGGCAGCTGGGCTGGCGCGACCGGCCAGTCGCAATTCCTGCCCTCGGTCTACATCCGGCTCGCGGTCGACGGCGACGGCGACGGCCGCGCCGACATCTGGCGCAGCCAGGTCGATGCGCTCGCCTCGATCGCCAATTATCTGCGCAATGCCGGCTGGCGGCCGGGCATTCCCTGGGGCGTCGCGGCGCGGGTGCCGGCGGGGTTCGACCGTTCCGCGGTCGCCAACCGCCTGCGGGCGCCGCGCTGCGCCCCGGTCCATGCCCGTCACAGCCGCTGGCTGACCGTCGCCGAATGGCGCCGGCGCGGGGTGGTGCCGCTGGGCTCGATCCCGGACAGCACGCTCGCCTCGCTGCTCGAGCCGGACGGGCCCGGTCAGACCGCCTATCTTCTGACCACGAATTATCGCTCCATCCTCGACTATAATTGCTCGAACTTCTACGCGCTGACCGTCGGCCTCCTGTCCGATTCGGTCGCGCGCTGAGCGCCGCCAGGCGCGTGCGGCGGTCCGTACGCCGCCGGGGCCGCGAGATATAAAGAGGAATGCGCTGAGAGATGGTCCGTAAATCGCTGCTGCCGCTGTTTTTTCTGTCCGTGACGAGCCGTCCGGCCTCGGCCCAGGCGCCGCCGTTCCAGACCGAGGCGCGGGT
>JAYRLF010000394.1:0-3744 GCA_041905385.1 Allosphingosinicella sp. | reverse complement strand
AGACCGGCGCCGGCGGGGCGACGACCGCCGGCGCCTGGACGGAGGAGGGCTGCGCGCCGGGCTGCGGCTGCGCCGACTGGGCGAAGGCGGCCGTCTGGATCGCGCCGGGCATGGTCGGGGACGCCAAAGCGAGGAGCATGGCGCTAAGCTTGAGCGAGCGGGTCATGGGGCCTTTTTAACCCAAGTAAGGCCCTCATGCGAACGCTATTTTAGCACGGTTCGTCGCAGGTCCGTAACGATTTTCTGAACGACGGCGGACGCTTATTCGACCGGGCTGCGGTGCGCCCAGCCGAAATAGGCGGCGACCAGCGCGAGCAATGCGTGCAGCCAGATGTCGTTCCCGAACAGCGGCACCAGCCCGAACAAGGTGTCGAGATTGGGCACGAAGCCGGCGATCGTCAGCACCGCGTAGATGATCGCGACGCCGCGGGCATAGAGCACCGATCCGCTCAGCGACCGCGAGGCGACCAGGCCCCAGATGCCGAACAGCAGATGGACGATATTGTGCAGCGCGTTGATCGGGAACAGGCCGAGCAGCTGGCCGGCACCCTCCATTTGCGGATGGCCCGGATGGAGCGGGCTCACCAGCGGCGACACGAAGCCGAGCGCGCCGACCGCGAGAAAGACGATGCCGAAGATCATTGCAAAGGTGCGCGTGCTCATCCTGCTCTCCTCGTTCGTGGGTAAGCGGACAGGGCTCGGTCGGCCGGATGCTCTTTGGATCGAACCTGTAACGAACCAATGGGGAATGGGTTCGATCCGCGCGATAATCTCAGGCGCCCTCCTCGAGCAGCTTGTCCTCGACGGTCTCGGCCTCGTCGGCCTCGAATCCCGATCCGCGTGCGACCGTCGCGGTCACGGCCACGTCGTTGCTGACATTGCCGAGGGTTCGGAAGACGTCGGGAATCGATTCCACCGCGATCAGCAGCGCCAGCGGCTCGATCGGCACGCCCATGGCGATGCAGATCGGCGCGATCGAGGTGATGAAGCTGGCTTGGCCGGGTATGCCGGCGGCGCCCATCGTCGTGGTGGCGCCGGCGGCGATGCCGATCGCGATCTGCGCCGGCGTCAGCTCCATGCCGTACCAATAAGCGATGTAGAGGGCGACGCCGTAATTCATCACCGGCCCGGTGGCGCGGAAGATCGCGACCGCCATCGGCAGCACGACGCCCGAGGCCGCGACCGGCACGTCGAGCTTGGCCGCGGCGCGCAGCATCGCTGGCAGGCAGGCGAGCGAGCTTTGCGTGCTGATCGCGACCGCCTGGCTCGGCGCGACCGCGCGGGTGAATTTGAGCGGCGAGATCCGGGCCCCGATCAGCGCGATCGGCCAGGCCGCGAGCCAGACGATGATGCCGAGTGCCGAGATGATCAGGACATAATGGAGCAAGGCGCCGAACGCGGCACCGCCGGCCCGGGCGCCGACCACGAAGGCCAAAGCGAAGACGCCGATCGGACCGATCCACAGCACCCAGCCGATCACCACCAGCATCGTGTCGCCGACCGCCTGGAAGAAGCCGACCAGGCGCTGGCGCGGCTCCTCGGGCAGGCGGGTAAGCGCGAAGGCGAAAACCAGGGTGAACAGGATCAGCGGCAGGATCGCATCCTGCGCCGCGGCCGCGACCGGGTTGCTCGGGACGATGTCGCGGAAGAAATCGATGAAGCTCGGCACCTCGCCGACCGGGCTGGCGGCGGTCAAGGCAGTACGCAGCGCGGCCGCGGACTCGGCCGGCAAGGGGAACAGGCCGAGCAGGAGCGGCATCAGCAGGGCAGCGGCCGCCGCCGAGCACCAGAGCAGGATGACGAACAGGATCAAGGCGCGGCGGGCGAGCCGACCGGCCCGGGCCGCCTCGGCCGAAGCCGCAATGCCGGTGATCAGCAGCGACACGACCAGAGGGACGATCGTCATCTGCAGGGCGTTGAGCCAGAGCCCGCCGACCGGCTCGGCGATCGCGATCGCCTGGGCCGAGAAGGTGCCGCCCAATCCGACGCTCCCGATTCCCAATAGGATGCCGAGAAGGAGGGCGAGGAGGATGCGGGTCGGCTGCGACATGATGCCGGTCTTAATGCGGTTCCGCCGCAGCGCAAACCTCGCCGTGATCGGCTTGGACCTTGGCCGCCTGCGGCGCTATCAGGCCGAAAAGTTCAGGGGATGCGGATCGTATGGCGCGTAAATTCTTCGGCACGGACGGGATCAGGGGCCGCACCAACCAGATGCCGATGACCGCGGCGATGGCGCAGCGGATCGGCCAGGCGGCCGGCGCCCATTTCCTGCGCGGGGACCATCGCCACCGGGTCGTGATCGGCAAGGATACGCGCCTGTCCGGCTATATGATGGAGACCGCGCTCATCTCGGGCTTCACCAGCGTCGGCATGGACGTCGTCATGGTCGGGCCGGTGCCGACGCCGGGCGTGGCGATGCTGACCCATTCGATGCGCGCCGATCTCGGCGTGATGATCTCGGCGAGCCACAACAAATATGTCGACAACGGCATCAAGCTGTTCGGACCGGACGGCTTCAAGCTGTCCGACCAGGACGAGCTTGCGATCGAGGCGCTGCTCGAGCAGGAGCCGCTGCTGGTCCCGGCCGAGCAGATCGGACGCGCCCGCAAGTTCGAGGATGCGCGCGGCCGCTACATCCACGCCGCCAAGCTGACCTTTCCCGGCGACCTGCGGCTCGATGGGCTGAAGATCGTGATCGATTGCGCCCATGGCGCCGCTTATCAGGTCGCGCCCTCGGCGCTGTGGGAATTGGGCGCCGAGGTGATCGCGATCGGCGTTTCGCCGAACGGCCTCAACATCAACGACGAATGCGGCTCGACCGACACCGGCCTGCTCAAGCAGACGGTGGTCGAGAATGGCGCCGACATCGGCCTCGCCCTCGACGGCGACGCCGACCGGTTGATCGTCGTCGACCAGAAAGGCGAGACCGTCGACGGCGACCAGCTGATGGCGCTGATCGGCACCTCCTGGCATCGCCGCGGCCGGCTCAAGGGTGGCGGTATCGTCGCCACGGTGATGTCGAACCTCGGCCTCGAACATTATCTGGCGGGCGCCGGCCTTAGCCTCGAGCGCACCCAGGTCGGCGACCGCTATGTGCTCGAGGCAATGCGGTCCAAGGGCTATAATGTCGGCGGCGAGCAGTCCGGCCACATCATCCTCACCGATTATGCGACCACCGGCGACGGCCTCGTCGCGGGCCTGCAGGTGCTCGCGGAGCTGGTCGTCACCGGCCGGCCGGCGAGCGAGGTGCTGAACCTGTTCGAGCCGCTGCCCCAATTGCTCAAGAACGTCCGCTTCGCGGGCGGCGCGCCGCTCGAGGCGGCAAGCGTGAAGGCGGCGATCGCCGACGGCGAGCAGCGGCTCGGCGGCACCGGCCGGCTGGTCATCCGCAAGTCGGGTACCGAGCCCTTGATCCGGGTGATGGCGGAAGGCGAGGACGAGGCGCTGGTCGCCGAGGTCGTTGACTCGATCTGCGAAGCGGTGAAGGCGGCCTGATGCCCCTGGAACTGAGACCCGATTGCGAACGCTGCGGCCGCGATCTGCCGCCGGACAGTGCCGACGCGCGCATCTGCACGTTCGAATGCACTTTCTGCGCCGCCTGCGTCGATGGCCCGCTGGCGGGTGTCTGCCCCAATTGCGGCGGCAATTTCGAGCCGCGGCCGATCCGGCCGGCGCCGCTGCTGGCGAAATATCCGCCGTCGATGGAACGCAAGGGGCCCAAATGAAGCCGGCGAGAGTGCTGAT
>JAYRLF010000015.1:23778-24527 GCA_041905385.1 Allosphingosinicella sp. | reverse complement strand
CGGTAAAGGCAACGACCCTACCCCGATGATTTTCCCTGGGTTCTGAGGATTTGTTAATCTGATTGGCACGCCGGGTGGGGTTTGGGGTGGGTCTCCACGAAATAAGGGCTGAGCGCTCCTCATACGCACCCACCCCCGGCCCATCAGGCCGGATCCAAAGCTTCACGCCGGGCGTGAAGCGCCGGCCTGATATGCGTGCAGGGAGGGGAGATCAGCTGCCCCCCGCCTTCCTCTCCCGCCGCCAGGCCGCCGGGCTCGTCCCCACCGCGGCGTGGAAGATTCGCGTGAAATGGCTCTGGTCGGCAAAGCCGCAGCTCGCCGCGATCGCGCTGAGGCTGTCGTCGCCGCGCTCGAGCAGCTCCTGGGCGCGTTGGATCCGGCGGCGCATCAGCCAGCGGTGCGGCGGCAGCCCCATGCTGACCTTGAACGCCTTGATGAAATAGGAGCGCGACAGGCCGCAGCACCGCGCCAGCTCGGCGACCCGCGGATCGCCGCTGAGGTCGCGCAGCAGCAGCCGCGCGGCGAGCGCGCCCTGCCAGGGCGCAAGCCCTCCGGAAACTCTCCTGATCGGACCGATGCGAGCCATCAGACGGCCCCTCGCTGCGCGTCCGCCCATGCGCCTCGCGCTCCCGAAATACAACGACACTTTCGTTCAAAAACCGGTCTTTCGTTCAATCATTCCGGCTCTGGATCGATTAGCGCACCGGCGCCGCGGCGCCACGGGTACGCCCACCCCCCCCCCTAGGACC
>JAYRLF010000015.1:22388-23768 GCA_041905385.1 Allosphingosinicella sp. | reverse complement strand
TCCAATCATGTCCGACCTGCGCACTCCGGCCGCCTCTCCCGAGACCGAGAAGAAAGTCGAGCCCGCTCCCGCAACCGCCGCGCCGGCCTCGACCGCGACCGAAAGCTTCATCATCGCGACGCCCGAGCAGGACGAGTCGATCCGGCCCTTCGAGGTCCATTTCGCGGATGAGGAGCTGGCCGATCTCAGGCGCCGGATCCTGGCGACGCGATGGCCCGACAAGGAGACGGTCGACGATGACAGCCAGGGCGTCCAGCTCGGCTTCATGCAGAAGCTCGCGGCCTATTGGGCGAGCGACTATGACTGGCGCCGCTGCGAGGCGAAGCTCAACGCCGTGCCGAATTACATGACGATGATCGACGGCCTCGACATCCACTTCGTCCACGTCCGCTCGAAGCACGAGGACGCGCTGCCGATCGTCATCACCCATGGCTGGCCCGGCTCGGTCGTCGAGCAGCTGAAGCTGGTCGGCCCGCTCACCGATCCGACCGCTTATGGCGGCACCGCCGAGGATGCCTTCCACGTCGTCATCCCCTCGATCGTCGGCTTCGGCTTCACCGAGCGGCCGACCGAGCCCGGCTGGGACGCACCGCGCATGGCGCGCGCCTGGACGACGCTGATGCGGCGGCTCGGCTACAATCGCTTCGTCGCCCAGGGCGGCGACTGGGGCGCGCTGATCACCGAATTGCTCGGCGTCCAGGCGCCGCCGGAGCTGATCGCCATCCACACCAACATGCCCTCGGCGGTGCCGCCCGAAGTCTATGCCGCCATCCCGACCCACGTGCCGCCGCCCGGCCTCACGCCCGAGGAGCTGCACGCTTTCGAGCGCCTCGACTTCTTCTTCGCCAAGGATCTCTCCTACGGCCTCCAGATGGCGACCAGGCCGCAGACGCTCTACGGCATCGTCGACAGCCCGATCGGCCTTGCCGCCTGGTTCTGCGACCATGACATCAAGAGCTACGAGCTGAAGGCGCGCGTGTTCAACGGCGTCGAGGAGGGGATGACCCGCGACGACATCCTCGACAACATCACCCTCGCCTGGCTGACCAACACCGCCATCTCCTCGGCGCGGCTCTATTGGGAGAACAAGCTGGCCTTCTTCGCGCCGCTCGGCGTCAAGACCCCGATCGCGGTCAGCGTCTTCCCGGATGAGCTCTATCCCTGCCCGCGGAGCTGGGCGGAGCGGACCTATCCCCAGCTGATCCACTACAACCAGCTCCCCAAAGGCGGCCATTTCGCCGCATGGGAGCAGCCGGAATATCTGAGCCAGGAAATCCGGACCTCATTCCGCTCGGTCCGCTGAAGGGGAGAGGAGGCGGGCGGGCGCACCCACGCGTCCGCCCGGTCCCCAACCCAACTTAGCCCCTCCCCTTCAGGGGA
>JAYRLF010000015.1:17893-22378 GCA_041905385.1 Allosphingosinicella sp. | reverse complement strand
CCCCCGCCCCCCGGCGGGGGGGGGGGGGGGGGGGCGGGGGCCCACGGCAGTCGGGGGCAGCTCGGCCGCCGACGAGCGCGCCCAGATCAACCCCCGAGCCAATCAAGGAATCCCACCATGCCCGCAACCGGTAGTCGCCTCACCGCCCTCGCCACGGCAGCAGCGGCCATCCTCTCCCTCTCCACAGCCACGGACTACGCCGGCGCCAACCAGCCACCACCCACCACCGCGGCCCGCCCACAGGCCCAACTCCCCGGCGTCACCCGCGCCGACCTCCTCCGCGACGACCTCAGCATCGCCGGCCGCGAGCTCATCCAGACCCGCGTCGACTTCGCCCCAAACGCCTCCGCGCCGAGGCACAGCCACCCCGGCGAGGAGACCGCCTATGTGCTGAGCGGAGCCATCGAATATCGGATCGACGGCCGCCCACCAATGACGGTGCGGGCAGGCGAGGCGCTGTTCATCCCGGCCGGTGCGGTCCACGCCGCCCGGAACGTCGGCGACGGCAGGGCTTCAGAACTGGCGACCTACATCGTCGACAGAAGCCAGCCACTGATCATGTTGGCCGAGTAGTGGGGTAGCAATCCAGCGTTTTGGCGAGTCTAGAAAAGCGGCGTCCTGACCGTCACGCTGCTCTTCGAGCTGCTCCCGTCATATCACCGCGTCCGGCGAGGAGCCCAGCGATGGAAATATCCTCATCAAGCTCCTCCCAGTGGAGGCCACTCGCACTGATGCTCACCTTCGAGCGCAGTTCCGGTGCGCCGCGGAGAAGGCGTGGGAACCAGACAAGCGGCACGCCGAGCGTTCGACCGTCATCGAGCTCGACCCACATCTGATCCTCGTCAAAACGAACATCGGTTGCTCTAACTGAAGTGGTCATTCCAGGCCTCTTCGATCTCTTCCCGCCGCTCTTCAACAACGTCGCGGAGCTGCCTCAACACCCTTGCGCTGAAACCGTGATTGTAAGCCACCTCCACCTCGGGAAAAAGCCACAACTTTGCATCTGCTTCGCCCTTGACGACGTGGATATGCACGGGCTCGAGCGGCTCTCCTTCATTTGAAAAAAAGTGGAAGCGATAACCGTTCCAACGGAAGACGACAGGCATAGGATCGTTCCTCCGATCTCCGTGTCTTCAGTCCAAAACGTCAATGAAGCTTTGACATTCGGGATCCGAAATCTGACCACTTGATTCTCTCAAGAAGGGGACTCGACTGAACTCGATCTGAGTGGAGCGATTCCAATCCTCCCAAGCTGACTGATAAAGGCTCACCCGAGTTTGATCCATCGGGGACATAGGGTGCGGAGGGGCCGCTCTAATGTACCACTCGAACCCGCAAATGTAGTATCCAAGCTGGGCAATATTGATCCCGGTGCGACGTTGGAAATCAATGAGTTCGGTTTGATTTCTCGTGGCGTTTACGTCTTCAGTCGTCGCCTCGGTCCACTGTGCAAAGTTCTCCGAGCTCTCAGCGCCGCTATAGGGTGTTCGAGCGACGAATGGTGCATAGGCGCGGAAAAATTCAGCAAGGCCTTTGATGTTTATCTGACAATTTGATTCCAGTGGATATAGGTCGTCGTGATATATCCTTGCACTCAAGCAGGTGCTGGCATCCGCCAGTCTCGATACCAGATCTGCGCGCAGCCGATCATAGCTCGTCGTGCTCGCCGCCGCACGGCCGCGAACCAAAAGAGGTTCCTTGGAGCGTGTTGCCGACCACAGTGAAACAACAGAAAGCGCCAACGCCGCAATCGACACAACCATGCTTACAAATTGATATCGCGCCGGCTTGGACCAATGATTCCACTGAGACTTGGTCGGTATAAGGGAGCGCATCCCCGAAAGTTACTCCGCCGCCACTCCAGCTCTAGAAAACATATCGTCCCCCTCGTCCTTCGCAGCCGCGCCGCCGTCATTCGCCACCTTCGCCCGCTGGCGCTTGTCGAAATTGTCCCAGACCTCGCGGCCTTCGAATATTCGGTCGCGCGGGTCTCGAAGAAATTGGCGTGCTCGACGCCGTTCAGCAGCGGCGCCAGCCAGGGGAGGGGGTGCTCGTCGATCATGTAGATCGGCGAGAAACCCAACTGCCCCAGCCGCCAGTCGGCGATGTAGCGGATATATTTCTTGATCTCCTTCGGCGTCATGCCGGGGACCGGGCCCATCTCGAACGCCAGGTCGATGAACGCGTCCTCGAGCCGGACCGTCTTCTGGCAGACGTCGAGAATGTCCTCCTTGACGCTCTTGGTCAGGCAGTCGCGCTCCTTGACGAAGGCGTGGAACAGGCGGGTGATGCCCTCGCAGTGGAGGCTCTCGTCGCGCACGGACCAGCTGACGATCTGGCCCATGCCCTTCATCTTGTTGAAGCGCGGGAAGTTCATCAGCATCGCGAAGCTCGCGAACAGCTGCAGCCCCTCGGTGAAGCCGCCGAACATGGCCAGCGTCTTGGCGATATCCTCGTCATTGTCGACGCCGAACGTGGCGAGATAGTCGTGCTTGTCCTTCATCTCCTTATACTGGAGGAAGGCGCTATATTCGCTCTCCGGCATGCCGATCGTGTCGAGCAGGTGCGAGTAGGCCGCGATGTGCACCGTCTCCATGTTGGAGAAGGCGGTCAGCATCATCTTGATCTCGGTCGGCTTGAACACCCGGCCATATTTGTCGTGATAGCAATCCTGCACCTCGACATCGGCCTGGGTGAAGAAGCGGAAGATCTGCGTCAGCAGGTTGCGCTCATGGTCGGTCAGCTTCTGCGCCCAGTCGCGGCAATCCTCGCCGAGCGGCACCTCCTCCGGCATCCAGTGGATCTGCTGCTGGCGCTTCCAATATTCGAACGCCCACGGATATTCGAAGGGCTTGTAGGTACGGGAAGCTTCTAGGAGCGACATGACACAGTTCCTCAGTTGAATTTGATTGTTTCAATGCCCTGGACGGGGCCGAGAAGCCCGAAACTCAGCGCGGTAGCGAGCAGCCAGAATGGCGGCACGAAGATCATATGAATCCTGCCCATCCGGCGCACTTGCGGGTTCTCACTTCCTCGCGCGAACCGCCACCCGTTCAGGAAGGCCCCGATGCAAATCAAGGTTGTGGCAATGAAAAAGATCCAGCCGCTCGTCATGACTGCGTCGCCGCAAAAGCGATCGGCTCAATGCCCGTAGCCGGAACAAGGCCGAAGGAAAGCACGGCGGCCGGCAGCAGCATCAGCACGGCGACGAGAATGAACAGCCGTCCGACCCAGCGGATCTGCTCCGCACTAAGATGGGAGTTCTTCATCGGCAGGCCAAGCATGCGCCTGCCCGCGAACGGGTTCACGGTCGCGCGGGCGAGGCGGCGGCCGTAGAGGAACACCACCAGGCTGCCGAGCAAAGCCGGGCCGAGGATGAACCAGCCCGACATCATGCCCGCCCCGCCATGCCGTATAGGAAAAGGATCGAGAGGCCGCTCAGGATCACCAGCGCGCCGAACACGCGCACGAAGATCACCGCCGCGCGGGTCTTCAGTGTCCCCATCTCCCACTCGACCAGCGGCAGGCCGCGCATCTTCGAGAGCAAAGCGTAATAACGGTCGAGCACCCAGCGCGGCCAGACGAACAGGCCGATGCCAAGCGCGAGGAAGACGATCCCGGCGACGATCACCGATGCGGGCGGGCCGGCGCTCACGCCTCGTCCTCGCGCTTGATGTAGTGGGTGCCCTCGACCACGCGCTCGTCGCGCACGACGCGGTCGCGATAGACGACATGGCTCTTGCGGGCGCCGACCCCGAACACGACGATGCCGAGGAAATAGCCGAAATCGTACCAGCCGCCATTGTTCGGCACCGCGTAGATCGCGACGTCCGGCAGGAACAGCGACAGGATCCAGGCGACCGGGAAGATGAAGCCATGCCACACGCCGAGCAGGAAGCCCGGCGCGGCCGGTGCGATGGCGGTGGTGGCCTGGGTGGCGCAGGCGGTGAGGAGGAGAGGGAGGAGGAGCGCCCCATATCCTCCCTGTCCGCGGAGCGGATGGGGAGGGGGACCAGCCGAAATGGTCAGGTCGCCCTGTCCCCCGGACAGGGCTAAGCAGCGCGGGCTGCTTACCTGACCATGGTGGAGGGGCTGTCCGGCGCCAAGTGCCCCTCCACCGCCCTTCGGGCGGTCCCCCTCCCCATGAGCTTCGCTCACAGGGAGGATAGAGGAGAGGAGGGCACTCACAGGTTCACCAATCCCAACCCGATGCCGACGAACAGCCCCGCCGCCAGCAGCATCATCACCCCAGCCTGCTTCCGCTGATTGAATCCGCGCGCGCGTCGGGACTGGACGAGGACCGCAACGCCGGCCAGCGCGAAGGCGATGCCGATCGCGAACTTGGTGGTGTCGACGATATCCATGCGTCCAGTCCCTTCCCCCGCTCTCACCGGCAAGGCACGCCCCCGCGCCCGGCCGGCCGCTCAGTTCCTGATTATTGGCAGGCCAGATGCCTGGATCCAGTGGTGCCAGTGCTGGTCATAA